>CALZAG010000001.1 GCA_945613045.1 uncultured Clostridia bacterium
CAAAATTGTGCCGGACAAGGCGGCGGCTGCAGCACATAATGGAGATATATGCGCAAAGCCGCCAACGCAGGATGGCGTAATTTTGGCCGAAAAGATCGTCTGATTTCTATTGCATATCAGTATTAGTACATACCGCCCATATCCGGTGCGGGGGCCGCGGGTGCGGGAGGAGTGGGGATATCGGTGACAAGGCTCTCGGTGGTCAGCACCATGGACGCCACGGAAGCTGCGTTCTCAAGCGCGCTGCGGCAGACCTTGGTCGGGTCGATGATGCCCATCTTTATCATGTTGCCGTACACCTCGTTTGCCGCGTCGAAGCCGTAGGAGGCCTCGTCGCTGCCGTAGATGTTGTTGAGGATGACCGCGCCCTCAAGACCTGCGTTGGCCGCGATCTGCATGATGGGCGCTCTCAGAGCCTTTGCGATAATCGCAGCGCCGGTCTTTTCGTCGCCCTCAAGGGTGGCTGCCAGCTCGTCGGCCGCCTTGGCCGCCGCGACATACGCCGAGCCGCCGCCGGCCACTATGCCCTCTTCAACAGCAGCACGGGTGGCGTTGAGCGCGTCCTCGATGCGGAGCTTCTTCTCCTTCATCTCGGTTTCGGTGGCTGCGCCGACCTTGATGACCGCTACGCCGCCGGAGAGCTTTGCAAGGCGCTCCTGCAGCTTCTCCTTGTCGTACTCGGAGCTGGTGGTCTCGATCTGAGCGGTGATCTGAGCTATGCGGGCCTTGATATCCGCTGTCTGTCCTGCGCCGTCGACGATAACGGTGTTCTCCTTGGTGACCTTGACCTGGCGCGCCTGACCGAGCATATTGATGTCGGCATCCTTGAGCTCCATGCCCAGATCCGCGGAGATGACCTGGCCGCCGGTGAGGACGGCGATATCCTGCAGCATTTCCTTGCGCCTGTCGCCGAAGCCTGGAGCCTTGACGCACACGCAGGTGAAGGTACCGCGCAGCTTGTTGAGGATGATGGTCGCAAGGGCCTCGCCCTCGACGTCCTCGGCAATGATGAGGAGCTTGCGGCCCGCCTTGACGATCTGCTCGAGCAGGGGCAGGATCTCCTGGATATTGGTGACCTTCTTATCGGTGATGAGGATGAGAGCGTCGTCAAGCACGGCCTCCATCTTCTCGGTATCGGTGGCCATGTAGGGGCTCAGGTAGCCGCGGTCGAACTGCATGCCCTCGACGACCTCGCTGTAGGTCTCGGCGGTCTTGGATTCCTCGATGGTGATAACGCCGTTCTGGGATACCTTCTCCATCGCCTCGGCGATCAGGGAGCCTATTACCTCGTCGCCGCTGGAGATGGCGCCGACACGGGCGATATCGCCGCTGCCGGAAACGGGCTGGGAGTTCGCGCGGATGGCTGCGACGGCCGCGTCGGAGGCCTTTTTGATGCCGCGCTTCATGGTCATGGGATTCGCGCCGGCGGCAAGGTTCTTCAGACCTTCGCCGATCATCGCCTGTGCGAGCACGGTGGCGCTGGTGGTGCCGTCGCCGGCAACGTCGTTGGTCTTGGTGGAAACTTCCTTTATAAGCTGTGCGCCCATATTCTCAAAGGGATCGTCCAGCTCTATTTCCTTCGCGATTGTAACGCCGTCATTGGTGATGAGGGGAGCGCCGAACTTCTTATCCAGCACCACGTTGCGGCCCTTGGGGCCGAGGGTGATCTTAACGGTATCCGCGAGCTGATTTACGCCGCGCTCTATAGCCTTGCGGGCTTCCTCGCCGAAAATTATCTGCTTTGCCATAGTATTTGCCTCCTTTATTGATTACTCAACTATTGCAAGAATGTCGCTCTGGCGAACGATGGTATATTCAACGTCGTCGAGCTTTATCTTGCTGCCGCTGTACTTGCCGACGAGCACCTTATCGCCGGCGCTCACGGTCATAACGACCTCGTTGCCGTCAACGACGCCGCCGGGGCCAACCTCGACAACTTCATATATCTCGGGCTTCTCCTGCGCGGACGCGGCAAGGAAAATGCCGCCCTGGGTTTTTTCTTCGGCTGCTCTCTGAACGAGAACGACTCTGTCTGACAAAGGCTTCAGTTTCATTATATATACCTCCAAATATTATTTACAAAACTCGACCGAGTTAGCACTCTTTAGCCTCGAGTGCTAACTCGGTTATTATAATAGCACATATTCTGAAAATTTCAAGTACCTTTATAAAAAAATTTGCAAAAATTTTTATATATATTTCTTTTCAAAATTTCAGTCCGGGCATCAAGGGCATTATATTTATACTATTTATAATACATAAACAGGTCACATTTTATCATGCCGTTATACAGTTTGCGCTTTTTATCGGCGGCTCTGCCGAAGGCGCGCTCAAATTCCGTGTGGGAGGACAGCAGGTAAAGCTTCCAGTTTTGCGTTTTGCGCCACGCCGCGCCGAAGGTTGCGTAAAGCCGCTCGGCCTCCTGTTTTTCCATGATGCGCTCGCCGTAGGGTGGGTTTGTAACGATGATGCCGTTTTCCGTCGCGCGGTCGAATTTCGCGGCGTCGGCTTTTTCAAAGCGCACGATATCCGCGACGCCCGCCCGCTCGGCGTTTTCCCTTGCGATGGAAAGCGCGTTAGGGTCTATATCCGCGCCCACGATGCGGTAATCGCCGTTAAACTCGCGGCTGCGGGCCTCCTCTCTGGCCTGCTGCCAGATCTTATTATCGAAAATCCGCCAGTTCATGGCCGCAAAGCTGCGGTCAAGGCCGGGAGCACGGTTTTTAGCGATGAGCGCGGCCTCTATGGGGATCGTACCGCTTCCGCAGAAGGGGTCGCAGAAGTCCTCCCTGCCGCGGTATCGGGAAAGCGACACCATCGCCGCCGCCATGGTCTCCTTGAGAGGAGCTGCGTTGTGAGCCGGACGGTAGCCGCGCTTGTGCAGCCCCTCGCCTGATGTGTCGAGGCACAGTGAGGCGACGTCCTTCATTATTGAAAACTGTATCTGACAGGTCTCGGCGGTCTCGGGGAACCACTCGATGCCGTAAACGCTTTTGAGCCTCTCGACGACCGCTTTTTTGATGATCTTCTGGCAGTCGGAAACGGAAAAGAGCTTTGAATTGAGACTGTAGCCCTTAACGGGGAAGGCCGCGTCCCTCGGAATGAGCGTTTCCCACGGCAAAGCCTTTGTTTTTTCAAAAAGCTCGTCAAAAGTATTCGCCTCAAACCTCCCCAGCTCCAGCAGCACCCGCTCGCCGATGCGGAGATTTATATTGGCCCTGGCTATATCCTCAGAGCCGCCGCGGAAATACACCCTGCCGTTTTCGTTTCTTACACCGGAAAGCTTCATGCGCCGCAGCTCGTCGGCGATAGGCCCCTCAAGCCCCAAAAGGCAGGGCACGCACAGCTCAAATTCTCTGTCCATAGCGCTTCTCCCAAACCGTCCCCCTGCGGAGGGCATGTTTTAAAATAATGATTTTTTCTTAAGAATACTTTAATTTTTTTTGAAAGTAAACCAAAAAATCTTCTTTCCGCGAAAATTCCTTTTATTTGCAGATTATTTCAAATTTTTATACTTAGTATGCCAAAAAGTCATGAACAATTTGTTACAAAACTATTGATTTCCCATGAAAATAAGTATATACTGTTAACGTGTTTGGAGATAATTTAACAATGTTTGTATTTTTGCACACAGTTTTCCGTTTACGTTATCGCGTTATATACAGGAGTTTTGTGAGGGAGGGTGTGTATGACAAGAGCCGAAGCCATTGATATCCTGTGCGAAAGCTATTCCGGATATTTTGACATCGAGCGTTTCGACGGCGGCGAGAATGAGCTTGCCGCGACCTGCTTTCTCCACGTGCACTCCGAGAAATACGTCCTCGTGAAGGCGGCAAAGCTCTGGGAGGCCGACAGCAACGAGTATGTCTATATCTTCTCCGTTCCTCATCTCACAGAGGAGATATTCTCCCGCTGCAGGGACTACGCCTACAAGGAAGGTATGACTCACATTGAGCCCAAGCCCGGGCATATGTGCTCTTATATAACCGCCCTGTTTATCTGCGACACCTGCGATGACAAGGCCCTCAAGGCGCTCAAAAAAACGAGGATATACAAGAGCTTCCGTCTCTCCTATTACGGCTGGATGGATTTTCATACCGGCGTGATAGCGCTTGATAACGGAATGACTGCCGCGAATGGCAGCGGACGCAGTACAGCACAGCTTTTGAAAAAAACGCTGCTGAAATAAATTTTTAAAAAGGGAGAGAACTCTAAATGAATGCTGCTGTATTACTTATAATCAGCATAGCCATTCTGGTCGTAGGTTACATATTCTACGGCGGATGGCTGGCAAAAAAGTGGGGAGTAGACTCCAAGAACGTCACTCCTGCTCACACCATGGAAGATGGTGTTGACTATGTTCCCGCAAAGGCACCCGTGCTTATGGGACACCATTTCTCCTCTATCGCCGGCGCAGGCCCCATAAACGGACCTATCCAGGCCGCTGTTTTCGGCTGGGTCCCCGTCGCTCTTTGGGTACTCATAGGCGGTATCTTCTTCGGCGGCGTGCATGACTTCGGCGCTCTGTTCGCATCCGTCCGCAACAAGGGCAAGTCCATCGGCACCGTCATTGAAGACAGTATCGGCCTCAAGGCAAAGCGTCTGTTCATCACCTTCGCTTACCTGACCCTCCTGCTCGTCGTTGCCGCATTCGCTTCCATCGTCGCCAACACCTTCAAGGCCACCTTCCTTGAAAACGGCGCTGTTGACTACGCGGCCAGCGCAGCAAACGCAAGCACCGCGATGATCTCCATCTTCTTCATCGTCGTTGCTATCCTCTTCGGCTTCTTCGTATACAGAAGAAACGCTCCTCTCGGTGTTTCCACCGTTATCGGCGTTGCCCTCATCGTTGGCTGCATGGTTCTCGGTCTGAACTGGCATCCCATCTACCTCAGCTATGAGGCATGGATGATCATCTGCGGCGTGTACATTCTCGTCGCCTCCGTCACTCCTGTCTGGATTCTTCTGCAGCCCCGTGACTACCTGAGCTCCTTCCTGCTCTACGGTATGATGATCCTCGCCGTCGTCGGCATCATCGGCTGCCATCCCAGCATCGACACAATGCCCGCGTTCACCGGCTTCTATGACACCGTTGCCCCGACCGGCAGCTCCATCGGCTACCTGTTCCCGGCACTGTTCGTCACCATCGCCTGCGGCGCTATCTCCGGCTTCCATTCCCTTGTCGGCTCCGGCACCACCGCAAAGCAGCTCAACCGCGAGCAGGACGCACGCCCCATCGCTTACGGCGGTATGCTCATCGAGTCTGCTCTGGCGATCATCTCCCTCTGCGCCGTTGCATACATCTGGAAGGATTACGCATCCGGCACCACCGTCGTTCCCACCGCAGTTTTTGCAGGCGGCCTGTCCCAGATGCTCGGTACCCTGTTCGGTGCCGGCGCGCAGAGCATCACCTACTCTCTGCTCATCCTCGCGGTCTCCGCGTTCTGCCTGACCTCTCTTGACACCGCTACCCGTCTTGCCCGCTACATGTTCCAGGAGTTCTGGGTAAAGCCCGGCGAAGACATCAAGACCCTGACCGGTGCAAGAAAAGTTCTTGTTAATCCGTACGTTTCAACTATCATCACCGTCGTTATCGGCATTGCACTCGGTATGACCGGTTATGCTAAGATCTGGGCTCTGTTCGGCGCTGCAAACCAGCTCCTGGCAGCTCTCGGTCTGCTTGCCGTCGCAGCATGGCTCGGCAAGATCGGCAGGAACAACAAGATGTTCTACATCCCCATGGTATTCATGCTTCTTGTTACCCTGACCTCTCTTGTGTTCACCATCAAGACTCAGATCGGCCTCATCACCACCGGTGCTGACGTGACCTGGGGCATCGTCCGCGGCGTCATCGCTGTACTGCTCATCGTCCTTGCCATCGACCTTGTTATCCAGGGCGTCAAGGCTCTGAGCGCACAGTCCAAGGCAAAGGCTCAGGAGAACCCCGCTCAGTAATAGACTGACAGCAACATAATGATAAAGGAGCTGCCGCAGGGCAGCTCCTTTTTTACATTTTATTCACCTTTACAAACGGCCTTGATGTATAATATAAATTGTATCAATTTATAACCAAGGGGGAAATACTATGAATAAGAAAGCCCTCGTTGTTGAAGACGACGTTAATATTGCCGAGCTGCTCATGCTCTATCTGGAGAAGGACGGCTTTGAAGTCAGCATAGCCCACGACGGTGGAAAGGGAGTCGCCATGTTCAGCGAGCTTCAGCCCGATCTGGTGCTGCTGGATATCATGATGCCCGTCATGGACGGTATGCAGGTCTGCCGCGAGATCCGTAAGACCTCCTCCGTGCCCATCATTATGCTCACAGCCAAGGGTGCGGTGGGCGACAAGGTCGCCGGTCTTGACATCGGTGCGGACGACTATATCACCAAGCCCTTTGAGGTTAAGGAGCTTCTGGCCCGTATCCACGCGGTCATGCGGCGCTCCGAGGCCGAGTCCGCGCCCAAGGAGAAGAAGCTCATTTATGACAAGCTCGTCATAAACCTCGACTCCTATGAGCTGCTTGTCGACGGCGTTAAGGTGGACACGCCGCCCAAAGAAATGGAGCTGCTCTACCATCTTGCCGCCTCGCCAAATATTGTTTTCACGAGAAATCAGCTGCTCGACGAGGTTTGGGGCTTTGATTATTTCGGAGACTCGCGCACCGTCGATGTACACATAAAGCGCCTTAGAGAGAAGCTTGAGGGCGTATCTCCCCAATGGTCGCTGCAGACCGTCTGGGGCGTAGGGTATAAATTTGAAGTCGCCAAGTAAATGAAAAGCATATATTTAAGGAATTTCCTTGCCACGGCGCTGCTGGTGTTCTTCTGTTTTCTCATTATCGGCGCTTCCTTCTTCTTCCTCGGGCGCAGCTACCTTATCAGCAACACCCGGGACAGGATGAGCGCCTGCGCCGACGAGGTCGTGCGCACTGCCTCCGCGCTTGCCAAACAGGAATCGCTTGCAAGCTGGAACCTTCGCATGACCATCAGCCCCATCGCCAGCGCCACCTCCAGCCACATATTCATCTGCGATCAGGACGGTCTTGTGCTGTCCTGTTCCGATTTGGCCCTTCACTGCGCCAAGCATCAGGGCAAGCTGCTTGATTCGTCTGTGGTCTCGACCCTGCAGAACACCGGAAACTTTGACAGTTTGACCGATCTCGGCGGCTTCTACCCCGAGCAGCAGTACGTCGTTGCAAAGCCCATAAATTCCGAAGGAGAGCTGCTCGGCTATGTGTTCGTATCCTCAAACGACGTCGTCATCATGAGCGGCTGGCAGACCTTTATGGGCGTTGTGTTCGCGGTCGGCGTCGCGGTGATGCTCGTTGCTATGCTCATGAGCCTCATATATTCCAAGAAAATGGCCGAGCCCCTGGATGAGCTGACACTGGCGGCGCGGAAATTCGCCATGGGCGATTTTTCCGTTCGCGTGAACACCAAGGAAGACCGCGACGATGAGATAGGCACCCTTCTTGAGTCGTTCAACCTCATGGCCGACTCGCTCGAGCAGAGTGAGAACAAGCGTCAGGAATTCGTGGCCAACATCTCCCATGAACTGCGCACGCCCATGACCACCATAGCCGGCTTCGCGGACGGCATACTCGACGGCACCATACCGCATGAGCAGGAGGAAAAGTACCTGCGCAAGATCGCCGACGAGACACGCAGGCTGTCGCGCCTCGTGCGCAATATGCTCAATCTCAGTCAGGCCGAAAGCGATGCCGTGGACAAGTCAAAGCGCACAAAATTTGACCTTTCCGAGCTTCTGCTCCAGAGCATGCTCAGCTTTGAGGGGCGGGCAAAGGAGAAAAATCTCGACGTCGATCCCCAGCTTCCGGAGGATCCCATAATCGTTTTCGCCGAGCGCGACTCCATTACGCAGGTCATCTATAACCTGACGGACAACGCCGTTAAGTTTGCCTCCCCCGGGAGCACCATAACCATCAGGCTCTATAAAAAGGGAGGCAAGGCCTATGTTTCCGTCAAAAACATCGGCGAGACCATCCCAAAGGACGATCTGCCCTACATTTTCGACCGCTTCCACAAGTCCGACCGCTCCCGCAGTATGGATAAGGACGGCGTTGGGCTGGGTCTGTATCTTGTCAAGAAGATACTCAACAGCCACGATGAGGATGTGGCCGTGACCAGCCGCGACGGCGTAACGGTATTCGTATTCACGCTGCCGCTGGCAATGCCCGCAAAATAACACGCGCTGCCATGTGCGGCGGATTGGAGATAAATATGAGCTGGTACAGCAGCAACAACAACTGGTATAAGGCTGAAAGCACGGCTCCGCAGGGCGGGTACGGCGCGCCGCGGCAGCAGCCTCAGACCCCTCCGCCGGGTAATCGCAGGGTTCGGATGATCGCCGTAATCGTCTGCATATGTCTTATAGCTGCCGGCATCTGGATCGCTGCGACAGGTGGCGGCAGCAGAGTATCCCAATACAACTCCGACGGTATGCCCGTCCTCTGGCAGGACTATATGGACAGTCTTTACGACTCTGACACTTTCACGCAGACCGAGATCAATATCCCGGTTGCCGATGAGCGGGGCAGCTTTGCGCTGCAAATGAGCTCCTCCGGCGGCGCTGCGCTGGATTTCAGCGAGATCTATGAAAAGTGCGTCCCCTCCGTCGTCGGCATCAAGAGCTTCATCGGCGACAGTCCCGATTATTACGGCTGGGGCAGCGGCGTTATCGTCTCCTCCGACGGCTATGTGCTCACTAACACTCATGTCATTGACGGCGGCGACTCTGCCAAGGTCGTCCTTTACGACGGCAGCGAGCACGAGGCAAAGCTTGTCGGCTATGACAGCCAGAGCGACATCGCGGTCATAAAGATCGAGGCCGAGGGCCTCACGGCAGCGGAATTCGCATCTAGCTCGGATCTGAGCGTGGGCGACAGCGTTGCGGCCATCGGAAATCCCCTGAGCCCCGACCTTCGTCTGACCATGACGCGCGGCATAATCTCCGCACTAAACCGCGAGATTAGCTATAACGGCACGGTTATGAGCCTTATCCAGACCGACGCATCCATCAATGAGGGCAACTCCGGCGGCCCGCTGTTTAACGACCGCGGTCAGGTCATCGGCATCACCAACATGAAGATGATATCCACCTTCGGCAGCGGCATCGAGGGTCTCGGCTTCGCCATCCCCTCCGACACCGTAAAAACGATCGTCGGCGCTCTGGTTAAGGACGGCGCGGTCTACGGACGCAGCACCATCGGCGTCACTATAGGCCCCATAAGCGAGGAGATAGCCGATTATTACGACATTCCCCAGGGGCTTTATGTGTCCTATGTGCTCGCCGGCTCCGACGCCGAGGCACAGGGCATTGAGAAGGGCGATATAATAATCAAGGTCAACGGTACCGACGCCCGCCAAAACGCCGATATTTCGGCCGTGAAAGCCGAGCTTGAGATAGGCGACACGATAGACTTCACCGTCTGGCGCGACGGAAAAGCCTTTGACGTTTCCGTAGAGCTTATGGACGGTGCCGAAATCAGCGACGGCTAACAGCGAAAAACTGCCCCCCGAAGCGCGGTTCGCTTCGGGGGCTTGCCTTGCAGTCAAAAACTGTTTACAATTTGATATATTTGTATTAAAATATATTAAATAACTGTTGTTTTTTCCGGATACAGATTTTGGACTCATATGGAGGCTTCAATATGCTTCAGGACAGTTTTATTAATGTATACGATAAATTCAAGCTGGAATTCTTCCGCCGTATCTTTGAGCTCGTTCGGGAGCGTGAGGGCTCCCTCAGCGCGATGGAGGCCTTTTCCATTGAGATCATCCACGCTCTTGATGAGCCCACCGTCGGCCAGTTCGCGGAGTTTTTGAACATTTCGCAGTCAAACGCCACCTATAAGGTAAATAACCTCATAAAAAAGGGGTACCTCAAAAAGCAGAATTCGTCCACCGACCGCAGGGAATATCACCTTGTGCTCTCTGAAAAGTACTACGGCTATACGGACATCATGCGCGGCTATGTGAAGACCGTCATGGACAGGATCGAAGCGAGCTTCACACCCGAGGAGACCGAGCTTTTTTCGAAAATGCTCGGCCGCATTTCGGATGAGCTTATGCCCGAGGCAGGCGTATTTAAAACATAAAACAGACTTCAAAAAGTGCGGCCAAAACCGCGCTTTTTGCTCTTTTCAGCGCTGCATTGTTGACATTACTATACTGATGGTATAGAATGTAGTTGTTAATTGAGTGACAAATTTTACTTATATAAGGATGTGATTTGCCAAATGAAACTCAGCCCCGAGCAGCAGGCCATGCTGAACGGCGAAAAGGGTGAAACCATGGCAAAGGTCGTCAAGACACTCGTCATGTACGGTGAAACCTTCGGCGCAGAGCGTATGGTGCCCATTACCTCAAAGTACGGCCATACGGTCATCAGCTTCGGCCTCAAGGTCATGAAGCCTGTGTATGATCTTTATCAGGAGATCATCGACGCGGGCCTCGCCGCAGACCAGAAGTTCACCGCAGACCCCAAGCCTCTGGACAAGAATGTCCCCAGCAGTCTCATCGAAGACCTCGTCTTCAAAAAGTTCATGTACACTTATCAGGATGACTATGAGCAGCAGCTTCGTGAGCTTGGCATCACAAGCGACGACGACTACACCTGCACCTGCTATCTTGACCAGGTGGGCAACAAGCCCAAAAAGGGCGACATCCTCTCATGGGCGGAATCGAGCGCCGTCGTTTACGCAAACTCCGTCCTCGGCGCGCGCTGCAACCGCAACTCCGGCATGATAGAGCTCATGGGCTCGCTGGCAGGCTTTGTTCCCGAGTTCGGCCTGCTGCTGGATGAAAACCGCAAGGCGACCTGGATAGTCGAGGTCAGGTGCACGAAAAAGCCCGACGCCCAGCTTTTGGGCTCGGCCATCGGCATGAAGGTCATGGAGGAGGTCCCCTACGTCAAGGGTCTGGACAAATGGCTCGGCACCGAACTGAATGACGAGGCCTGCACCTATCTCAAGGACTTCGGCGCGGCCACCGCCTCCAACGGCGCGGTCGGCCTATACCACATTGAAAACCTCACCCCCGAGGCCGTCGAGCAGGGCGAGAGCATAATTGCGGAGAACGCGCAGGTCTACGTCATCGACGACGCCGAGCTCGAGCGCGTCAAGGCCGGCTACCCCGTCATCTGGAAAAACCCCGACGCTGCTCCTCAGCTTTGCTTCGTCGGCTGCCCTCACATGACCCTGCAGCAGCTTATCGACTGGACAGAGCGCGTGGGCGAAGCTCTCCGCCGCAACGGTCTTAAGAAGGTCACGGTACCCACCGTGTTCACTGCCTCCACCCCGGTCATCAAGGAGTTTGAGAAAACGCCTTACTCCAAGCAGCTCAAGCGCCAGGGCATCATACTCAGCTACATCTGCCCGCTGATGTACATGAACAATCCCCTGTGCAAGAGCAAGGCGGTCATCACCTCCTCCAACAAGCTGCGCACCTACACCAGCGCCCGTTACTACACCGAGGCTGAGATCCTCAGCACCATCACCACAAAGAAGGAGGGCAAGAAATGAAAACGTTCAAAGGCCGTGTCGTAGTTCCCGGCACCTGCACCGCGGAAGCCCTCGTTTCCACCGGCGGCTTCAACACCCTCGCCTCCTATCAGATGGGTATGATGTTCGGAGACAAGCAGATGAAATGCGGCGACCAGAACAACGCCGATATATACAAAAAGCCCATGATAGGCAAGGCTCTGTGCCTGCCCATGACCATAGGCTCCACCACCGGCGGCATGGTACTGTTCACCGTCTGCGCCCTCGGCAAGCAGCCGGCGTGTATGCTGTTTTCAAAGCCCATCGACCCGCTGGCGGCCAGCGGCGCGATACTCGGAGACGTATGGACGGACGCCGAAATGCCCGTTGTCGACTCCCTCGGCGACGAGTTCCTCGAGTATGTCAAGACCGGCGCCACGGTAAGCGTCAAGGCCGACGGCGTAGTCGAAGTCAGCTGAGCTTATAAAATGAAAAATCCCGCATCGAAAGATGCGGGATTTTTGCTTTTCACTTGCTCATATCTATAAGATTTTTATAGAAATCCACGGCTCCGGGCAGGCAGCTTATCTCGATATTCTCGTTTAAGCCGTGCATACCCTTCATTTGCTCGGGGCCGTATATCACGGGGCCAAAGCGGATGCAGTTATCGCATATCTCCTGATAGAACTGGCAGTCGGTTCCGCCGGTCATTACATAGGGGCTGTACGGAAGCCCGGGGAATGTGCGCTCAATGGCCGATACTACCTTGCCCCAGGCCTCGCCGTGGATATCGACGGGCTCGGTATAGTCCGCCGCCCACAGTATCTCCGTTTCAAGGCCGTACTTTTCCGCGAGCTTCGTGATTATGGCAAGGCTCTCGTCCTTGCCCTGATGCGGGATAAAGCGCATATTCGCCCACACCGAGGCCTCCTGCGGCAGCACGTTGGCCGCGTCCGAGCCCGACTGCATCGTAAACGCGACGGTGGTTTTGAGCATGGCTCCCGCCTGAGCCGACACCATCGGCAGCGCAAGCATCAGCAGCGGCTTGAACAGCCATATGTTCCCGAACAGCAGCTTCATGCCGAAGCCGGCGTAGGGCGCGAGCGTCTCAAACATGGCCCTGACCTCGGGCAGCAGCTTCTTTTTAAAGGGGCTGCGGGTCTCAACGCGGTTTACAAACTTCGCAAGCCTCGGGATGGGGGAGTTTTTCGTGGGAGCGCTGGAATGTCCGCCGCTCGAGCGGGCGGTGAATTTCAGATCTCCCTTGCCCTTTTCGAAAACGCCTATCATTGCGAAATTGCCCTTTATGCCGCCGATGGGCTCATTTATTATGCCGCCGCCCTCGTCGCAGACGAGATGGGGCCTGACGCCGCGGCGCTTTAGCTCCGAAACGAGCTTTTTGCAGCCGCCGCCGGCAAATTCCTCCGTGCAGGAGGAGGATATATACACGTCCTGTTCGGGCACGAAGCCCTGCGCGAGCAGCTCCTCGGCCGCCTGGAAAAAGGCCATGACGGTGCATTTCGTGTCCGCCGCTCCCCTGCCCCAGACCTTGCCCTCGGCGATGTCGCCGGAGAAGGGCCCGTGCAGCCACTCGCCCTCGGCGGGCACCACGTCCTGATGGCTCATGAGCACCATGGGCTTGTCGTGGTTTTTGCCCGGCCAGTAATACAAAAGGTTCCCGTCGATAACGCTGCGCTCAAGCCTTTCGTGCACCAGCGGAAATAGCTTTTCCAGCACCTTGTGGAAAGCGTAAAACTTTGCGCCCGTCGGGTCGTCGGGGGTAGATACCGTTTCGCACCTTATCATTTCGGCGAGCTTTTCGGCATATTCCATTGCGCGGGCCTCGTCCGGCCCGGGAACATAGTCCGAGACCTTGCTCGGCGTCAACAGAGTGCGCACGACCGCCGTCGCGAGCAGCGAGGCTCCGGCCGAGGCCGCCGCAAGCCCGATATTTTTAGCCTTCATCATTTTTCCTCCTGTACAGCAGGAAAGCGATGCCGATGGCTATCGCGCCGCTGGGGAGTATCATGAAGCTCGTCGAGGAGATGAGACCGGGCACGAAAATGAACAGCAGGCTCATGACCGCCAGCGGAATGAGCGCTATTTTCAGGTTGTTGCGGAAATACTTGTACGCCATCGCGCCGAACAGCGCCGGCACGACGTTATCGAAGGCCGGCTGCAGCGCGGGGTCCTGAAGTACCGGCTGCAGCGGGATAAGCAGCGCGACGCCCACCGCGAGCACGAGTATCGTAACCAGAGAGGCCGTCGCTATCGAGAGCGTCGAGATTATCTCGTTTTCGGGCGTGCCGGTCTTTGCCCCGACGATATCGCGCGCGTTTACCGCGCAGGGTATCTTCATGTTGATAAGGTTGCCGGTAATAAAGGCGAGGTAGCCGCCGCCCGCGCCCAGCATGGGCGTGTACACAAGATATTCTGCGATGCAGCTTACAAACCAAACGATGCCTACGGCGAGGAAGGCCTTGCCTGCCGCCGGGAGGTTGGGCATCGCGCCGAGGTGCATGCCCATGACAAAGGGTGCGCCGAGGAGCAGTACAAGCGTTATTGAGCAGACGGTCCTTCCCAGAACGTGAGTGCGGTTATTGTATTTTTCGAAAATTTCGGTTTTCTCGGTCATTTCTGCACCTCCTCAGCTTACAAATCCGTTTATGATGACAGCGGTCGCCATGGCGATTATCATGCTGCCCGCGATGGAAAAGCTCTCGACCCATGCGGCCTTTTTCTTTTCGGCAAGCCATATGAACACGGCCATGACCGCGCCCGAGACAAGGACGACCGCCAGCGGCAGCCATGAGCCGCCGAAGCCGAGCAGTCCGCCGGAGCCGCCGGAGATGAAGCCTCCGATGTAGCTTCCGATATAGGCGCTTACAAGGCCGATGAACATCGCGGTCATCGCCGTGTCGCCGAAGCCGGCCGCGCCGCCTGTTTTGGCACTCTTGGGGCTGCCGAGCCGTTTGAGGTATTTTTTATTGAAGAATATCGAGAACACCATGCCCCACATGATGCATAAGCTCATCACAAGAGCGATGGTCGTAAATGCCTCGGCCGTCATCTCGGCAGCGCTCAGACCGGAAAGGCCGATGGCCTCCGCCGCGCCCTGCGCCACCTGAGTCTCATAGTGCAGCGCGCCTATAACGGAAAGGCGCAGCCACGGAAGCGGAGTTCCCAGGCTGCCCGACAGGGCGATCACGCCCAGCAGTATGCCAACCGAGGGCAGCACCGCAAAGGTCGCGCTTGCCGTTATCGTTCTTTTCATTTTTGTCCTGTCCATGCCGATGGCAAGACCCGCCCTGTAAGCGCGTACCATGAAGATCACGCAGACAATCGCAACAAAAAGTACGATCACGCCGCATATCAGGTACATTACGGGGCTGTTGAGCTGCGATAGTATTGACAAAAGATCACCTTCAATTCAAATATGATACCATCGGCCGACAGCCGGACACATGGTTTTGCCAGACCGATGATAATATTTTATCATTCAATTAACAGGCTGTCCATATAAACTTAGCGACGCCGCCCAGCGGTGAAAAATCCCCCTGCGCGAGGCAGGGGGATGAAAAACGCGTCACTCGATCTCGAGCTTCATGGGCAGCCAGAAGGTGAAGCCGTACAGCATTGTATTTATAAAGCAGCGGGTATCGTCATACCAGACCTTTTTGCCGGCCTTTTTCGCAACGATGAAATACTCCGCAAGGTGCAGGCCGTAAAGCGCCAGAGGCATTACCGGATTTTTCTTGATTATCGCGTGGGCAAAGCTTGCCGCGCCAAGCACGAGGCAGGATTTGCGGGCGGTGCTCCAAACGTTCATTTTGTTTTCTCCTTGATCATAGTTTTTACACTCAGTACTTTCAGGGTGTTTCTTCCCTTTTGGATGGCATTATATCACATATTTATTCCCGGCACAAGCCCCGGGTCACACCGCCTGTATCTCGGCGCGATCTGCCGGTCAACGACGGTATACATATAATCTATCTCATCCTATGCCGCCGAGAGCCGCGCCGGCGATCAGAGCGATGAGCGCACAGGCGCAGTAAACATACTTGCTCATTGGGTAGTACCACTTGCCGATGGGCTTGCGCGCGCCCTCGTTAACACTGTCAAGCACGAACTTTTTGCCCGCGACCCAGAAGAACATTATCGCCGCCAAGAGCGCTCCGAGAGGGCATATATAGATCGAAACGACATCCATCCACTGGGATACTATCGCCTGTATGCACAGCGCGACCGCGCAGCCGGCGACGTGTATTACCGCCGTCGCGGGAACGCGGCGGAGACAGAACTTCTCCTGAACGAAGGCAACGGGAGCCTCATAGAGGTTTATAATGGAGCTGATGCCCGCAAAGCTCACGCACAGGAAAAACACAATGCCCACTATGCGTCCGCCGGCCATACCGTTTATGACGTTCACAAGGTAGATGAACATAAGTCCCGGGCCGCCGGAGTCGAGAGACGCACCGCCCGCCGCCATTGCGGGGATGATGACGAAAGCCGCCAGCAGCGCCGCAAGAGTGTCGAACAGCGCGACATTGCGTGCGGAGCTGGGGATGCACTCGTTCTTGCTGAGGTAGGAGCCGTAGATAACGCTGCCGTTGCCGGCCACGGACAGGGAGAAGAAGGCCTGGCCGAAGGCGTATATCCAAAGCTGGGGCTGCAGAAGTCCCTCGGGCTTGAGCGTCAGGATGTAGCGATAGCCCTCGGAGGCGCCGGGCAGGAGGAATATGTACACGCCCAGAGCTACGAACAGGAAAAACAGAACGGGCATCATGACCTTATTTGCCCTTTCAATGCCCCCCGCGATGCCGAAGGACATTATGGCAAAGCTGACGATGATTGCAACAACGATCCAGAGATTTGCACCCCAGCTCGATGCGGTGCTGCCGAAGGTGCCCCTGATAACGTCCATGTTCTGGCCCATGGCGAACAGATCGCCGCTGAAGGCCATGAAGGTATATTTGAATATCCAGCCCATGACGCAGGTATAGCCTATGGCAAGGGCGAGAGAGCCCAGAACGGGGATATAGCCGATGCGCTCGCCGATCTTGCGCTTACCGAAGCGAAGCTCGGTGCACATACCGAAGGAGCCCATGGGACCCGCTCCGCCCGCACGGCCGAGGGCGTACTCGCCGATAACGCCGGTGGAGCCTATCAGAATGACGAAGATGAAGTACGGGATTAAAAATGTCAGGCCGCCCCAGGTGGAGACCAGTATCGGGAATCGCCAGATATTGCCCATACCCACGGCCGAGCCTATGCAGGCGATGATAAATCCTCCGCGGCTGCGGAAGCCGTCGCGCTTTTGCACCGAGTCGTTGTTTTTCATATGTTCGTTACCTTTCGTGCCGAATAATTCACAATTAGTTAACATTTTAAATGAAATCCGCGCATATGTCAATCACAATCGTAGAATATGGGCGCATATTGAGAAAAAACCGTCTGCATCATATGGTGCAGACGGCTTTATACATTCGGTTTCTATCGTTCTTCCCGGAAATACGCAAGGCCGAGGCTCGCGGGAGGCTCGTTGCTGCGGCTTTTCTTAAGGGACACGACTATGAGGACGATGATCGTTACCACATACGGCAGCATCTTGTACAGCTCCTTCATATACAGGTGGGTGCCCGTGGGGATGAAGAGGTAGAGTATATACAGGCCGCCGAAAAGTATCGAGGCGAGAACGCTGACGTTGGGTCGCCAGATAGTGAAGATAACGAGCGCTATTGCGAGCCAGCCGCGGTCGCCGAAGGCGTCGTTCGACCACACCCCGCAGGCATAGTCCATAACGTAGTACAGGCCGCCGAGACCGGCGATCATGCTGCCCACGCAGGTGGCGACGTATTTATAGCGGTTAACGTTTATACCGGCGGCGTCGGCAGTCGTTGGGCTCTCGCCGACGGCGCGGAGGTTGAGGCCCACGCGGGTCTTTTTGATGATATAGGCCGAAACAAAGGCTATTATGATCGCGGCATAGGCCAGAAAACCGTAATCGAGGAACATCGTGCCGAACCAGCCGAGGTCCTTGGCAAAGGGCAGAGACTTGCTGAAATAGCCGCTGGTCGCGGAAAGCGCGATGGAGGGCACCTCGGAGCCCGTGAGCTTTATAAGCGAGCCGCCGAAGAAGTTGCCTATGCCGATACCGAAGGTGGTCAGAGCAAGGCCGGTCACGTTCTGATTTGCTCTAAGGGTGACGGTAAGGAAGCAGTAGATAAGCCCCATGATGAGCGAGCCGAGCAAACAAGACAGAACGGGGATGGCAACGGCGAGAAAGCCGTTCATATCCGCGGGAGATGGCACCGACTGCTCATACATGAAAGCCCCAATAACGCCGCAGATACCGCCGACATACATGACGCCGGGGATGCCGAGGTTGAGGTTGCCGGATTTTTCGGTTATTATCTCGCCGGTGCTGCCGAAGAGCAGCGGTATGCCCTGCATCACGGCTCTGGGGAAAAAGGAAACAATATCAAACATTTGTGTCTGCCTCCTTCTTTGCGGATTTTCGGAAGCTGAGCTTATAGCTTATGAAGAACTCGCAGCCGATGATGAAAAACAGGATGATGCCGGACAGGATATCAGCAAAGGAATGGTTCAGGCCGAAATTCGTGGATATCGCGCCGGCGCCCTTGTCCAGAAAGGCCAGAAGCAGGCTCGTGAGCACCATGAAGATGGGGTTGAACTTGGCAAGCCACGATACCATTACCGCGGTGAAGCCCCTGCCGCCGGCGATCGTTGTCGTCACGGTGTGGTCGGTGCCGGATACCAAAAGGAAGCCCACAACGCCGCATATCGCGCCCGAGAGGAGCATGGTGCGGATGATGACTCTGTCGACCTTGATGCCGACATAGCGCGCGGTGCGCTCGGACTCGCCCACGACGCTCAGCTCATAGCCGTGCTTTGAGTAATTAAGGTAAACGTACAGTCCTACGGTCAGCACAAGTATGACGATAACGTTGAGCAGATACTTGTTGCCGCCTATTGGGGGGAGCCAGCCGAGCTGAGTCGCCTGGTTAATAATGCCGATCTTGCCCGCGCCCTTGGGCACCTCCCAGACAATGACGAAGAATGCGACGAGCTGGGTCGCAACATAGTTCATCATCAGGGTGAACAGCGTCTCGTTCGTATTCCACTTAGCCTTGAAGAAGGCCGGTATTCCCGCCCAGACAGCGCCCGCGGCAATGCTCGCAGCGGCGGTCACGGCGATGAGAAGTCCGTTTGACATCTTATCGGCAAGGCAGATCATGCAGGCAGCGGCCGCAAGGCATCCGGCCAGCACCTGACCCTCGCCGCCGATGTTCCAGAAGCGCATACGGAACGCGGGAGTTACAGCAAGCGATACGCCCAGCAGCATGGCGGTGCTCTGAGCGAGGTTCCACGCCTTGCGGGTAGTTCCGAAGGCTCCGTCTATCATGGTGGCGTAGACCTGGATGGGGTCCTCACCCGTTACAACCATGGTAACGACTGCGCACACTATGAGCGCCGCGACAATGGCGATAAGGCGTATGCCCCACGCCTTCCAGCGGGGAAGCGCGCCGCGCTTGACGATATGGACCAGCGGGCCCTGCTTTGCGTTATTCATCGGCCTTGTTACCTCCCAGCTTTGTCATCATCATGCCGACGTCGCGCTTCTTTGCGCCGCGCCCGGGCACGATGCCACTCACCTTGCCGCCGCAGAGCACAAGGATCCTGTCGCACAGCTCGAGCAGAACGTCAAGATCCTCGCCGACGTAGATGACGGCGACGCCACTTTTCTTCTGTCGGTTTATAAGATCGTAAATGGTGTAGGACGAATTTATATCCAGCCCGCGGACGGCGTAAGCCGTGAGCAGAACGGTGGGCGCGGAGGCTATCTCCCGGCCTACCAGCACCTTCTGCACGTTGCCGCCGGAGAGCTTGCGGACGGGCGTGCTGATACTGGGAGTGCTGACGTCCAGCTCATCGACCACGGTCTGAGCCAGCTTTCGGGGACCCTTTCTGTCGGTCAGGAGCGAGCGGCCGCGGCGGAAGGAGCGGAGCATCATATTGTCGCTCAGGTCCATATTCCCGACAAGGCCCATACCCAGTCTGTCCTCAGGCACGAAGGAGAGCGTCACACCCATATCGGCGATGGCAAGGGGATCCTTACCGAGCAGTTCTTCCCTTTCGCCGCTGTCGGTTATATAGCTGATGCTGCCGCTCTCGGTGGGCTGCAGGCCGGCAATGGCCTCCAGCAGCTCCTTCTGTCCGCAGCCTGAGATGCCCGCGATGCCGAGTATCTCGCCGCTGTTTGCGGTAAAGGACACGTTATCGAGCTTTATAACGCCGTCGATGCTGCGCACCGTCAGATCCTTCACCTCTATCCTCGGCTTGGGGTCGACGGGCTCGGGGCGCTCGATGTTGAGCTCAACGGGACGTCCGATCATCATGTTCGTCATTTCCTGCGCGTTGGTGTCCTTGGTGAGCATATCGCCTATAAACTGACCGTGCCGCAGGACGGCGACGCGGTCGGACAGCTCCTCGACCTCGTGCATCTTATGGGTGATGATGACTATCGCCTTGCCGGCGTCGCGCATATTGCGCAGAACGGCGAAAAGCTTGTCCGTCTCCTGCGGAGTCAGAACGGCAGTGGGCTCGTCGAGGATGAGAATATCCGCGCCGCGGTAGAGCACCTTTACGATCTCGACCGTCTGCTTCTGGGATACGCTCATCTCGTATATCTTCATGTCGGGGTCGACGTCGAAGCCATACTTGTCGCAGATCTCCCTGATCTTTGCCGACGCCGCCTTCAGGTCGAGCCTTCCCTTGCCCTCGAGGCCGAGGATGATATTCTCGGTCGCGGTGAGCACGTCGACGAGCTTGAAGTGCTGGTGTATCATGCCTATTCCCAGATTGAGCGCATCCTTGGGAGAGCGGATGACAACCTCTTTCCCGTCAATGGTGATCTCCCCCTCGTCGGGGAAGTATATGCCGGAGAGCATATTCATAAGCGTGGTCTTGCCGGAGCCGTTTTCGCCCAGCAGAGCCAGTATCTCGCCTCTGTATATATCCAGCCATACCTTATCGTTGGCAAGCACCGGGCCGAAGGCCTTGGTGATATTGCGCATTTTTACCGCCGCGGTTTTCTTCTCCATTTTTTCTCTCCCAATATTTTCTGGTCAAAACTGCTTCAAAGGGCAGCACGGCGGCTAAAGTCCCTGTGTTGCCCTTTGGAGCAGTAAAAGCATATCGGGAAGCTTCCTTGAGCGGAAGCTTCCCGTTATTCTGTTGGATATCAGCCGAAGTTGGTGTCAAGAAGAGTGATGCCGTCGATCTGGAGATCGAAGTAAGGAGCGGAGCGGAACTTGGATTCCATGAATATGCCGTTCTCGATGACCTCGGTGTCCTTCTCGTAAGCGGCGTCGGAGTCGACGTCTGCCATGTAGCTGTCAAGGGTCTTGCCCTCAACGGTGAAGTTTGCGGTGTCGAATACGAAGAGGGTGCCGTCCTCGAGCTTTGCCTTCGCGTCGGCGATGGCTTCAGCGGTGCCCTCAGCGGCGGCCTGCTCGTTGATGTCGGTCAGGACGACGGAGCCGGTAGCAAGAGTGCCGGTCCAGTCAGCGTCGATGGTCTCGCCGTTCTTGACTGCGTTGATCACGTACTCGTAGTAGGGAGCCCAGTCGATGCGGGAGGAAACGATGAAGGTGTTGGGGCATGCGTCAACGGTGGAGCCGTTGTAGGAAACGTTGGGAACGCCGGCCAGCTCGCAGGCAGTGGGAGCGCCCATGGAGTCGGCGTGCTGGCTGATGAGCTTGCAGCCGTTTGCGATGAGCTTGTTTGCGCCTTCCTTCTCTGCGGTCTCATCGTACCAGGAACCGGTGAAGGTCACTTCCATGGTGGCGGTGGGGCATACAGAGCGGGCGCCGAGGAAGAAGGAGGTGTAACCGGAAACGACTTCCGCGTAGGTGAATGCGCCGACATAGCCGATCTTGGCCTCGTCTGCGGTGAATTCGCCTGCGTCGATCATCTCGTTGAGCTTCATGCCTGCTGCGATGCCGGCAAGGTAGCGGCCCTCGTAGATGGAGGCGAATGCGTTGTGGAAGTTGTCAAGACCTGCGGTGTGTGCGTTGGTGCCGGTGGCGTGGCAGAACTGGACCTCGGGGAATTCCTTGGCCGCTTCCATCAGGAAGGCCTCGTGACCGAAGCTGTCGGCAAAGACGATGTTGCAGCCGGCGTCGGCGAGCTCGCAGGCAGCGTCATAGCATTCCTGAGTCTCGTCGATGTTGGTCTTGAAAATGTACTGATCCTCAGACAGGCCGAGGTTTGCGCAGGCTTCCTTGGCTGCGTTCATGAAGTTAAGGTCGTAGGTGGAATTCTCGTCATGCAGGAAAATAAAGCCGACCTTGAGCGCGTCGTCAGCGTCGCCGCCCTCAGTCTTGTTGTCATCGCCGCCGCAGGCGCACAGTGCAAACACCATGACCAGGGCAAGAAGCAGTGCTGTGATCTTCTTCATCTTCGGTTATCCTCCAATAAATTCATTTATTATCAAAACCCAGTCGGGCTGTGATACAAATTAAAAACCGGCCACATGATATGTGACCGGAATAAAACACCAAAGCCAAGGAAGAAAGAACCTTCTTCCTCTTATATAAAACTTCGATAGTCCGGTCATTTACGGCGTCCGGGTAGAAACTTCAAATCCATATCATTTGCTATATATCGAAATATTTACTTTTAAGTGAACTTGCAAGTTTAGAATATCAACAGTATCTAAAAATGTCAAGGCTTGTTTTTATCTAAGTTTGACATTTGTTCGACTGAAAATTTGTGCATTTTGTCAGTCTTCGCAGAATTCGATGCTGTCGTCGCTCATGGACGCTATGCGGGCCAGCGCCTCGATCCTGAGTCCCTTTCCGCGCAGTCTCTCACCGCCGGGCTGGAAGGCCTTTTCTATCGCCACTGCCGCGCCGACCACCTCGGCTCCCGCCTGGCCGACTATGTCGCACAGGCCCTCCAAAGCCGCGCCGTTTGCCAGGAAATCGTCCACTATCAGCACCCTCTCGCCGGGGTTGAGGTAACGCTTTGACACGAGCACCTGCTTTGACACCTGATGGGTGAAGGAATACACCGTCGTGGAATAAATATCGTCGGAAAGGTTGATGGTCTTGCTCTTTTTGGCAAACAAAACAGGGCACCCGAAAACAAGACCCGTTAAAACGGCCATTCCGATGCCCGAAGCTTCGATCGTCAATATTTTGTCAACTTTCTCGTCCGCAAAAAGCCGGCGTATCTCCTTTGCCATGTCATAGCTCAGCGCAGGGTCGATCTGGTGGTTGAGAAAGCTGTCCACCTTCAAAACTCCGCCGGGTCTTACCACGCCGTCGCGCTTTATGCGCTCTATAAGCTGCTGCAAGCCGATCACCTCATTAACTGATTTCGACTTATTCTATCCGATATTCGACTTTTTCGCAATACGAAGTTTTGTAAATCTTATATCTTTTTTGTACCGCATTTTGTGCACTTGCCACAAATTCCCGACCCAAACTTCATGAGCCCGAGTCCGCATTTTCCTTGCCAACGGCTCCCGGGACTGATAAAATATAATTTACATTATATGATAGGAGCTTTGATATGGAGGATCTTAAACTCAGAAAGAAAAACCTGATAATGTTCCCGCTCGGCACGGTCGGCCGCGACATGGTGTATTATCTCTTTACGAGCTGCATAATGACCTTCGTTCTGTTCACCCGCAGCCTCACAAACTCCCAGTTTGCCGCGATCACCGCCATCGTCGTCGCCGCGCGAATTTTCGATGCGCTCAACGATCCGATCATGGGCAACATCATCGAGCGCACCCGCACCCGCTGGGGCAAGTTCAAGCCCTGGCTCGTGATCGGCATACTCTCGACAAGCGTTGTTGTATATCTCGCCTTCAACACCGATCTTCAGGGCTGGAGCTTCGTGTGGTTCTTCGGGATAATATACTTCATGTATTCGATAACCTACACGATGCATGACATCTCCTACTGGGGCATGGTGCCCGCCCTGTCCTCGGACGCCAACGCCCGAAACCAGTTTACCGCCCGCGCGACGCTCTTCGCCGGCATAGGCGGCACCGTCGCCAGCGTGCTCATCCCCATGTTCACCGTCGGCGACATGGCCATCGGAGGCAGTACGACCACCGCCTACGGCATCATTGCGCTGATCGTCTGCATCTTAGCTCCCCTGTTTCTGTGCTTTACCATATTCGGCGTTCGCGAAAAGCGTGAGTACACCGACGCGCCTCCGGTAAGCTTCAAAAAGATCTGGAAGACCATTACGGGCAACGACCAGCTCCTTTGGATAAGCCTCATTTTCCTGCTCCAGCAGATAGGCAACGGCTTTATCGTCAGCGGCATCGGCTCGACATACATATATTTTGACTTCGGCTACGAAGGCGGACTGTTCTCTCTGTTTTCCATCGTAGGTATGTCCGTCACCGCCTTTCTCATGATCTTCTACCCCGCAATCTCGCGAAAGATCAAGCGAAAAAAGCTCATGGGCATCCTCGCGGCGATCTCCCTCGTCGGCTACGCCGTCATGCTTGCCGCCGGTCTGTTCCTGCCCTCCGACATGACGAAATTCTGGATGGTTGTCGTGGGCTATATGCTCTCGAACTTCGGCCAGTACGGCTACTATCTGATCATGATGATCTCCATCATAAACACCGTCGAATACAACGAATACCGCACCGGCGAGCGCGACGAGGCCATCATCGCCTCCCTGCGCCCCTTCCTCACTAAGCTCGCCTCCGCCCTCATCGTCCTTATCACCAACGCAAGCTATATCATCTTCGGCGTCACCGGCTACACCAACCGGATCTCCGACTTCGAAAACCAGTGCGCAAGAAAGCTCATAACCGAGTCCGAAAAAATAAGCTCGATAAGCGGCGTTATAAGCGGCATCGAACCGGGAAAGACGCTTGCGCTGCTGCTCTGCATGGTCATCATACCCTGCGCGCTCATGCTCGTTTCCTATGTTCTCTACAAAAAGCACTATAAGCTCGACGAGGACGAGTACGCCCGCATATGCTCCGAGCTCGAGGCTCGAAAGGCAAAGGCATGAGCATAACAAGACTTGCGCTCAAATTCGCCGCGCCGCTGCCAAAGCTTGAAAGCTTCGAGCGGTATCTGTTCATAGGCCCGCACCCGGACGATATCGAGATCGGCGCCGGAGCGACGGCGGCAAAGCTTGCCGCCATGGGCAAAAAGGTCGGATTTCTTGTATGCGTCGACGGCAGATTCGGCTCCGCAGTCATTCCCCCGGAGGAGCTTGCAGCCATCCGTCAGGGCGAGGGCCGAGCCTCGGCTAAGGCACTGGGCGTGGACTATGTCCGGTATCTTTCCTTCTGCGACGGCGGCTTTTATGACACGCGGGAGCTTACCTCCCGTATCGCCGGAGCCGTCGGAGAGTTCAAGCCCGAGGTCATCTTTGCGCCCGACTGCTTCGTTTCGAGCGAATGTCACCCCGATCACATAAACGTCGGCAGGGCCGCCTCAGAGATCGCCTACCTTGCCCCTTACGCGCAGCTCATGGCAAAGCACGGCGCGCAGGCCGCGCCCGTCAAGGCTATTGCCTATTACATGACGGCAAAGCCGAACCGCTTTGTCAAAACCTCGGCCGCACTTCTTAATAAGCAGCTCTCGGCGATATTCGACTGCCACAAAAGCCAGTTTCCCTCCGGCTGCCCCGAGGGCAGGGCGATCGCCATGTATCTGAAGCTGCGCTCATTTGATTTCGGCCTGCGCAGGCTGTGCGGCCATGCGGAGGGCTTCCGCGTCCTCGGCGTCACGCATATGCATTGCCTGCCCGAGGCAGGAGACTGAAACAGTAAAAATACTGCGGATACTACACTCAGTATCCGCAGTATTTTTCTCATCAGACGCAGCCGCGGGCGGAATATCCGGGTCAGTGCTCCGCAATATATCAGAGCGCCGACGGTTCTCCGAACTCGGGCAGGAAGATCTGCGCGGGCGGCTCGAGGGAGGCAAACTGCATGGGCGAGACAGACGCGGCGTAGCTCCCCGCGTTCGTTATCACGAAAACGTCGCCGCATTCGAGCCGCGGCAGAAGAATATCCTGTGCGATGACGTCAGCCCCGGTGCAGAGGCTTCCCGTTACGGTGACGGTCTCCGTATCGCGGTCCTCCGTCAGCGGGACGAAGCCAAAGGCGTTCCGGCCGGTATACAGCGGTTCGCAGCCCGCAGGCTTTTCCTCCCGCGTATAGCTCTCAACCATCTGAGCGACCGAGGGCCTTACAAAGCCGCCCAGCGTGTTTGCAAGCAGCACGAAGGTCCTGCCGTGGCTCACCTTTTTATCCATAACGTGAGTGGCGTAAACGCCCGCCTTTCCGACTATGAATCGGCCGGATTCAACCAATATCTCCGTCCTTGGAAGCTGCGGGCGGTACTGCCGGATAAGCGCCGACATACTTGCGCCCAGCGCCTTAATATCCACCGGAGCGTCCTGCTCGGCATAGGGTATACCGATGCCCGAGCCCATGTTTACGAACCTGAGCTCATGCCCCAGCGCGTTCTGAAACCTCACCGCGAGCTCAAACATCCTGCCGTAGTAAGCGGCGATCAGCTCGCCGCGCAGCTCCTGACTGCGGGAATGGACATGAATGCCGCGTATCCTCACGTTCTTATAGCCCTTCCACTGCGGCAGCAGCCGGAATGCCTCCTCCTCGTCTATGCCGAATTTGCTTGCCGAGCCGCCTTCACCGTCGAAGCTGAAATCGGGGTTAAGGCGTATACCGATGTCGGCGGTTATGCCGTGCCCCTCCGCGATGGCCTGTATGCGTTCGACCTCTGCGGGACTGTCGGCAATGATCGTCGAGCAGCCGAGAGCCGCGTTGATATCCCGCGGGCTCTTACCCGGCGCGGAATAATATATATCCCCCGCGGCAAGGCCGTTCTCCTTACCCATCGTCACCTCGCGCAGGGAGGCCGCGTCCACACCGACGCCCTCGTCGATTATGCATCTGAGCACTGCCGGATGCGGGTTTGCCTTCACCGAATATAAAAACCGCACGCCCTCAAAGTTCCCTTGGAGAACGGCTATATTCTCCGCTATTGTCCGTCCGTCATACAGATAAAAGCTCTCGTACTTTTCCGCAAGGAGCAGTACCGCGTCCCGGTCAAAGCTCATTTTCATCATCCTTTCGCCATGTTTACTTTAAATTATATAATATCGGACATTTTACCGCAATACATTCGCGTTAAACTTTGTATATTTGCTGGAAAAATGTTTTTTAAAAAAACTATTGACTTTTCCCGTTAAAAGCGTTAAAGTAGGCACATCTACAGAAAGGAAGCAAAAAGATGTCTTTCCGATTTAAAGTCAGCAGATATTTTTACTATTACTTTTTTGCCGAGAGTAATGGTCGTTTGTGCTGCACTTGAAACGGTTGTCATTTTTTGACGGATTTGTTTATTAACAGGCTGCACAAACAGTGCAGTCTGTTTTTAATTTTAATAATCTTTTTGGAGGAGAAATACAATGAAAAAAATTATTGCTCTCGCACTCGCCGCAATGATGCTGTTTTCACTGGCCGCCTGCGGCAGCGGCGACGACTCGGGCGATGCGAAGACCTACACCGTCGGCATTTGCCAGCTCGTCCAGCATCCCGCGCTTGACGCCGCCACTCAGGGCTTCAAGGATGTTCTCACCGAGGAATTCGGCGACGCCGTGACCTTCGAGGAAGGCAACGCCTCCGGCGACAGCGCCACCTGCGCCACCATCTGCAACGGCTTTGTTTCCAACAGCGTTGACCTTATCCTTGCAAACGCGACCGCGTCGCTTCAGGCGGCGGCCGCAGCCACCAACGAGATACCCGTTCTCGGCACCTCCATCACCGAATACGGCGTTGCGCTTGAGATCGAAAACTTCAACGGCACCGTCGGCGGCAACGTCTCCGGTACCTCCGACCTCGCTCCTCTGGACCAGCAGGCCGATATGATCACCGAGCTCTTCCCCGATACCAAGACCGTGGGCATCCTCTACTGCTCCGGCGAGCCCAACTCCGTGTACCAGGCAAACGTCGTCAAGGAATGCCTTGAGGCAAAGAACATCAAGGTCGATGTCTACACCTTCGCGGACTCCAACGACGTTTCCACCGTTACCGCAAGCGCCTGCGCCGAGAGCGACGTGCTCTACATCCCCACCGATAACACCGCCGCCTCCTGCGCCGAAGCGATCAATGCCGTCGCACTTCCCGCCGGCGTTCCCATCATCGCGGGCGAAGAGGGCATCTGCTCCGGCTGCGGCGTTGCGACCCTCTCCATCGACTACTACGAGCTCGGCCGCACCACCGGTCAGATGGCAGTCAAGA
>CALZAG010000002.1 GCA_945613045.1 uncultured Clostridia bacterium
GCGCAAAAACGATATGCGCCAATCTAAACCCGAATCGCCCCTGCGCCGAGCACGATTTGATGTTGATTTTACAAAAGTGTTCTTTTTGATTTTACACGGGAGGAATATCTTGTAGGTGCAGAGCAAAAAATCATAATAGAAACGAATGAAAAGGAGAACATTCAGATGAAAAAGATAATTAGCCTTGCGCTTGCCGCCATACTCATGCTCGCAGCTCTTGCGGGCTGCTCGAAGGACACAGCCGGAGGAACGGTCTCAACTGACGGTTCGACCTCCATGGAGAAGGTCATCGGCGCGCTGGGCGAGGCGTTTGAGCAGAATAACGAGGGCGTGAGCTTCACCTACAACCCCACAGGCTCCGGCTCCGGCATCACCGCGGTGTCCGAGGGACGCTGCGACATCGGCCTTGCAAGCCGCGCTCTGAGCGACGACGAGGAGGCCTCCGGCCTCACCGGCACCGTGCTTGCCCTTGACGGCATCGCGATCATCGTAAACCCCGAAAACCCCGTTTCCGACCTGAGCCTTGAGACCGTCGCAAAGATATACAAGGGCGAGATCACCAACTGGAAGGAAGTCGGCGGCAATGACGCCGAGATCGTCCTCATCGGCCGCGAGGCCGGAAGCGGCACTCGCGACGGCTTCGAGTCCGTCACCGACACCGAGGACGCCTGCCGGTACCGTCAGGAGCTGACCTCCACCGGCGACGTTATCACAGCCGTTGCCGGCAACCCCAACGCCATCGGCTACGCCTCCCTGTCTTCGGTCAAGGACAGCGTGAAGGCCCTCTCCATCGGCGGCGTGACCCCCACCGAGGCAAGCGTAAAGGACGGCAGCTACGCGGTGCAGCGCCCCTTCATTCTGGTCACGAAGACCGACGGGGAGCTTTCGGAGACCGCTCAGGCGTTCTTCGACTTTGCAACGAGCGCGGACGCAAACGAGATCATCTCCGCGGCCGGCGCGGTACCCGTGAACTGAACAGGAACGGCAGGGCGGCATTTTAAAATGCCGCCGGCTGTCCTTTATGAAAGGCAGAGCGAATGAAGAACTCAAAGCGATTATTTGAAAACACCGTCCACGGCATTTTCCTCGTGCTGGGTCTGATAACCGTGGGCTGCGTCCTGCTCATCACGGTCTATCTCGTGATAAGCGGCCTGCCCGCCATCCGCGAGATCGGACTTGCAAAGTTCCTGTTCGGAAAGGTATGGAGCCCCACCGGAGCCGAGCCGGAATTCGGCATACTTCCCTTCATCCTGACCAGCGTTTACGGCACCGCGGGCGCCATACTTCTGGGCGTGCCGGTGGGCTTTTTCGCGGCGGTGTATCTTGCCAAGGCCGCGCCCCCGCGGCTGAAGAGCACGGTGGAATCGGCGGTAAGCCTGCTTGCGGGCATACCCTCGGTCGTATACGGCCTAGTGGGTATGCTGGTGCTGGTGCCGGGGATAAGAAAGCTGTTCAATGTCCCGGACGGCGCGAGCCTGCTGGCGGCGATAATCGTGCTGGCGGTGATGATACTGCCGTCGATCATCAAGGTCTCCATGACCGCGCTGGAGGCGGTGCCGAAGGAGTACGAGGACGCGTCCCTCGCGCTGGGCGCGACGCCGGAGGAGACCTGGTTCCGTGTTTCCGTTCCCGCCGCGAAAAGCGGCATCGCCGCCGCGGTGGTGCTGGGCGTGGGCAGAGCTATAGGCGAAGCGATGGCGGTCATGATGGTCTCGGGCAACGTTGCGAATATGCCCTCGCTGTTCCAGAGCGTGCGCTTTTTGACCACCGCCGTTGCCAGCGAGATGTCATACGCCGGGCAGGGACTGCACCGGCAGGCGCTGTTTTCTGTGGCGCTGGTGCTGTTTCTGTTCATCATGCTCATCAACGCGGCGCTCAACTTCTTTCTCAAGCGCAAAGACAAAGCATAGCGGAGGGACGGACGATGCGGGAAAAAACTGTTTCGGCAAAACGAAAAGCCTATATCGGGCTAATGCGCGCTCTGATGGCGGCGGCTTCCGTGCTGACCTGCGCGCTGGTGCTGTTTTTGATAATATATGTGCTATGCAAGGGGCTGCCCAACATCTCATGGGAGCTTCTCTCGACCAAGCCGAGCTACTTATCGGATACGATAGGCATACTGCCTGACATTATGAACACGATTTACATCGTGATAACGACCATCGCGATAGTACTGCCGCTGGGCGTGGGCGCGGCCATATACCTGACCGAGTACGCGGGCAGCAAAAAGGTCGTCGGCGTCATCGAGTACGCGGCGGAGACCCTCTCGGGCATACCCTCGATCATATACGGCCTTGTAGGAATGCTGTTTTTCTGCGGCTTTCTCGGTATGAAGACCTCGCTGCTGGCAGGCAGCCTCACGCTCGTTATCATGAACCTGCCCACCGTCATGCGGACAACGCAGGAGAGCCTCAAAACTGTACCGCAGAGCTACCGCGAGGGCGCCTTCGGCCTCGGCGCGGGAAAATGGCGCGTCGTGCGCACGGTGGTTCTGCCCGGCTGCGTCGACGGCATCATAACGGGCTGCATCCTGTCCGTGGGCCGCATCCTCGGCGAGACGGCGGCGCTTTTGTACACGGCCGGCTTTGCCCACGCGCTGTACGGCTTCATTGATGGGCTCGGGAACGCCGGCGCGACCCTGACCGTCGCACTTTACGTCTACGCCAAGGAGCAGGGTGAATTCGACGTCGCCTTTGCCATCGCCTCCATCCTGATGCTGCTGGCGCTCATAATAAACCTTGCGGCGTCACTCGTCGGGAAACATTTCAACAACAGGAGAAAAGCATGAGCGAAGCTATTACGGTTAAAGACCTTTGCCTGTGGTACGGAAACGCGCAGGCGCTCAAAAATGTGAATATAAGCATCTCCGAAAAGAGCATAACCGCCCTCATCGGGCCCTCGGGCTGCGGAAAGTCGACCTTTTTGAAGACGCTCGACCGCATGAACGACCTCATCCCCGGGGTGAAGATAACGGGGCTGGTCGAATACGGGGGACAGGACATCTTCGCGCCCTCGGTGGACGTGAGCGAGCTGCGCCGCAGGATAGGCATGGTGTTCCAGAAGCCCAACCCCTTCCCCATGAGCATCTACGACAACGTCGCCTACGGCCCGCGTACCCACGGCATCACCGCGAGGGCCGAGCTTGACGATATCGTCGAGCGCTCCCTGCGCGACGCGGCCATATGGGACGAGGTAAAGGACAGGCTGAAAAAGTCCGCCCTGGGGCTGTCCGGCGGCCAGCAGCAGCGGCTTTGCATCGCAAGGGCGCTGGCCGTGGAGCCGGAGGTACTGCTGATGGACGAGCCCACCAGCGCCCTCGACCCCATCTCAACCTCGAAGATAGAGGAGCTGGCGCTTCAGCTCAAGGAGAAATACACGATAATCATCGTCACCCACAATATGCAGCAGGCGGCGCGCATCTCCGACTACACGGCCTTCTTCCTGCTGGGCGAGCTCATCGAGTTCGGAAAAACCGAGGAGCTGTTCGCTCAGCCGAAGGACAAGCGCACCGAGGACTACATTACGGGGAGGTTCGGATAATGAGAAGCAGATTTGACGAGCAGCTTGCCCTGCTCAACCGAAAGCTCATTGAGATGGGCGCAATGTGCGAGGAGGTCATCGCCCTCGCAGCAAAAGCTCTGTCCGAAGGCGGTGAGCTGGCCTCGCGGGTCGCTCCGCTGGACGCGGAGATAGACCACCTCGAGCGCGATATTGAGTCGCTGTGCCTGAAGTTGCTCTTGCAGCAGCAGCCCGTGGCGCGGGACCTGCGCCAGATCTCCGCCGCGCTTAAGATGATAACCGACATGGAGCGCATCGGCGATCAGGCCGAGGACATCGCCGAGATCATTGAATTCATGGACGGACGCAGCGTCGCCGAGTGCGCCTACATCGGCGAGATGGCCCGCGCAGCCATAAAAATGGTGACCGAGAGCGTTGACGCCTATGTCCGGCAGGACGTCGGCCTTGCCGAGAGCGTCATCGACTACGACGACGTCGTCGACGACTATTTCATCAAGGTCAGAAGCGCGCTCATCGGCCTTATCGCGGCTCATCCCGACGACGGGGAATACGCCATCGACCTGCTCATGATAGCTAAGTACTTCGAGCGCATCGGCGACCACGCGACGAACATCGCCGAGTGGGTGGTGTTCTCCGTGACCGGAGTTCACAAGAGCGAAGAAATACAACAATATTGAAAAAGAAAAGACCGCCCAGACAGGGCGGTCTTTGCTCAGCGTGTCAAAAAAGTACTCAAATAAATGAGCGCCCAAGGCTTCCCCTTGAGGGGAAGCTGTCGGCCTCAAGGCCGACTGATGAGGTGTGCGGGAAAATGCCGCATTTTAAGGAAACTTCCGGCGAATTCGTAACATGTTCCACCTCATCCGGCGCTTCGCGCCACCTTCCCCTCAAGGGGAAGGCATTCGGCTGCTCCGAAGCAGAATGAGGTTTATCGACAGTTTGAAGACAGGGCAAACGCCCTGTCTTTTTGCTTTATATGCCGTGTTATCTGTTGTTGTAAGCCTCAATGCCCTTTTTCAGCAGCTCCATGGAGCGGGTGATGTCGGCCTCGTTGATGACATAGGCCATGCGTATCTCGTTGACACCCGTGTGCGGAGTTTTATAGAAGCTCTCGGCGGGGGTGAACATGAGCGTGTCGCCGTTGTCGTCAAACTCCTCGAGCATCCAGATCTGGAACTTCTCGGCGTCGTCGACCGGCAGGGCGGCCATGACGTAAAACGCGCCCTTGGGCTCGGAGTAGACAACGCCGTCGATCTTCTTGAGTCCCTCGACGAGCGCGTCCTTGCGCGCACAGTATTCCCTGCGCACCGCTTCAAAATAATCGGGGCCCACGGAGTAGAGCGCCGCGGAGGCGATCTGGTCGATGGTGGAGGTGCACAGACGGCCCTGGCACCACTTCATCGCGTGGTTGTACAGCTCCTTGTTTCTGGTTATCATGCAGCCGATGCGCGCGCCGCAGGCGGAAAAGCGCTTGGAGACAGAGTCGATGACGACAACATTGTCCTCATAGCCCTCAAGCTGCAGAAGGCTCATGAGCTTCTCGCCGCCGTAGACAAATTCGCGGTAGACCTCGTCACCGATGATGAAAAGTCCGTGCTCGCGGGCGATATCCGCCATGAGACGCAGCTCCTCCTCGGTCAGGACGGTGCCGGTGGGGTTGCCGGGATTTGTGAACATGATGGCGCGGGTGCGCTCGTTTATGCAGGCCTCCACGCGCTCGCGCACGGCGAACCTGTAGCCCTCCTCGGGCTTTGTGGTGATGGGGCGGACGCTCGCTCCGGTGAGGGTCACGAAGGTGGAATAGTTGGGATAAAACGGCTCGGGGATGATGATCTCGTCGCCCTCGTCGAGGATGCAGGAAAGGGCGATCTGAAGCGCCTCGGAGCCGCCGGTGGTGATGAGCACCTGCTTGCTGTTTATCGGCGCGTCGATTCTTCCGTAGTAGTCGACGACGGCGTTTATCATCTCGGGAACGCCGTCGGAGGGCGCGTACTCCAGAACCGGCTGGGAGAAGTTTTTAACCGCCTCAAAGTAGGCCTCGGGGGTCGCGATGTCCGGCTGGCCGATGTTAAGGTGGTAAACCTTCTTGCCGTTTTTCACGGCCTCGGCGGCGTAGGGAGCGAATTTTCTCATGGGAGAAAGCCCGCATTTTTCTATCTTACTTGAATATTTCACTTGTTGAACCATCCTTTCCAAATTCTTTGAGCTTTCCAATATTTTACCACCCGCACGGACCATATGCAACCGCGTGGCGCAAGAAAAGCTTGACAAGTTTTTCGCATAAAAGGTATCTCTTGCCCATGGAGCAAGAGTTTGATACAATATATTAATAAAGCAAAAGTACAAAGGCGGTGAAGGGATGCTGAGAATATTTTACGGCAGGGCAGGCACGGGCAAAAGCGCGGCGGTCATGTCGGAAATTAAGGCCGCGGCGGACAGGGGCGAGGGCGGATATATCCTGCTCGTACCCGAGCAGTACAGCCACGAGGCCGAGCGCGAGCTGTGCGCCATGTGCGGCGACAGCCTTTCGCTTTATGCCGAGGTGCTAAGCTTCACGGGGCTTGCACGCAGGATAAGCGCAGAGCTCGGCGGCCTTGCGCAGGCGTATCTTGACAAGGGCGGCAGGCTGCTTTGCATGGCGCTTGCGGCCGACGGTCTTTACTCAAGGCTGAGGGTCTATTCCGCCGCAAGGCGCAGATCGGAGCTTCAGGCCATGCTGCTTGCGGAGATAGACGAGCTCAAGACCGCTTGCGTGAGCTCCGAAAAGCTGCTTGAGGCTTCGGAGAGCTGCGAGGGCGCGCTTGCCGATAAGCTGCACGATCTCGGCCTTGTGCTCGAGGCCTATGACGCCGTTGTGGCAAACGGCCACGCCGATCCCACCGACCGGCTCACGCGGCTTGCCCGGCAGATACCCGAAAGCTCTCTGGGCAGGGGCAGCCATGTGTATGTCGACGGCTTTACAGACTTCACCGCGCAGGAGCGCCGTGTGCTCGAGGAGCTGCTTTTAAAGGGTGTCGACCTGACCGTGTGCCTCGGCTGCGACGACCTTAAAGGCGGCAGCGAGATATTTGAGCTGTGCCGCATCACCGCGCGCACGCTCCTTGCCTTTGCAAAGGAAAAGGGTATCCAGACGCAGGTACGCCGCTGGGAGGAGACGGGGAGCAAAAATGCCGCCCTCGTCTATTACGCCGACAATATGTTCAGCTACTCCTCCGCCGTGTACCCCGAGAGTATTGAAAATATAAGCATAAGCACCGCGGCCGATATGAGCGCCGAGTGCGAGTTTGCGGCGGCGCGAGCGGTTGAGCTCGTGCGCGAAACGGGCTGCCGCTGGCGCGATATCGCCGTTGCGGTGCGGGGCTTTGACGATTACAGGCTGAGCCTTGAGAGCGCGTTTGCGCATTACGGAGCTCCGCTTTACACCGCGAGAAAGTCAGACCTGCTGTCAAAGCCTCTGCCGATGCTCATTTCCTCAGCGTATGAGATAATCGACGGCGGCTGGGACAGCTCCGACGTGCTGGATTATCTGCGCACCGGCCTTGCGGGACTGAGCCGCGAGGAGTGCGACGAGCTTGAAAACTACATTTTCATGTGGCAGCTTCGCGGCTCGGCATGGACGCGCGGCGAGGACTGGCGTCTGCACCCCGAGGGTTACGGTGCGGAATTTAACGACGCGGCCTATGAGACTCTGAGCAGGATAAACGAGCTGCGAAGGCGGGTATCGGCACCCCTTCTGCGCTTTGCGGAGAACACGAAAAGCGCCGACACCGCCGCCGGACAGGCGGAGGCTCTGGCGCAGCTTCTGGAGGAGCTTGAGCTGTCGGAAAGGCTGAGTGCGCGCGCGGAGGAGCTTGCCGACGCCGGCAGAGCAGAGGCGGCTCAGGAATATGCCCAGCTCTGGGATATAACCGTGTCCGCGCTTGAGCAGAGCGCGGCGATACTGGGCGATACGGCGATCGACCGTGAAGCCTTCGGCAGACTGTTTACGCTCATGCTGTCAAAATACGACGTCGGCACCATACCCGCGGCTCTCGACCGCGTGACGGCGGGGGATTTTGACCGTATGCGCCGCAGAAACATAAAGCATCTCATCGTGCTGGGCGCGACGGACACGCGCATACCCAAAACGGACGCCGACGCCGGAGTTTTCTCCGCTGAAGAGCGCAAAAGACTGCTGCAGATGGACATCGACCTCGGCGGCGCGGGCGAGAGCGAGCTCTGGCGGGAATTTTCACTTGTGTACAACTGCCTGACCCTGCCCTCGGAGAGCCTGAGCTTCTGCATACCCGCCTTCAACGAAAGCGGCGAGGCGCAAAGACCGGCCTTCGTCGTAAACCGCGCGAGAGCGATATTCGGGCTTGAGGATAAGGCAGTGAGTCTGTCGAAGCTGAGGATGAACGCTGCGGCTCCGGCCATGGAGCTTGCCGCCCACGCCCTGCGCGGCGGCGGAGTGGCGGAAGCCTCGGCTGAGGAATACTTCGCCGATAACGCTCCCGGGCGCCTTGAGGCCCTGAGACGGGCCTCGGAGCTCAAGCGCGGCAGCCTGTCAAGGGACTCCGTGCGGGCGCTTTACGGCGATAAAATACACTTTTCCGCTTCGAGGATAGATAAATTCGCATCCTGCCGCTTTGCATATTTTATGCGCTTCGCTCTGGGGGCAAAGCCCCGCGAGCCTGCGGGCTTCACGGCGCCCGAGATGGGTGTTTTCATGCACTATATCTTAGAGCGCGTTGCGCGTGACGCGGCGCAGGCCGGCGGCTATAAAAATATAAGCGACGATGAGCTGCGCAGGCTGACGGACAAATATATCGCCGAATACGTTCACGATACGCTGAACGATTTCAGGGAGAAGTCAAAGCGCTTTGAGTATCTTTTCCGCCGCCTGACAAAAAGTGTGCACCAGGTGGTGCTGGACATGGCAAACGAGCTGAGAAGCTCGGACTTTGAGCCCCTGTCATTTGAGCTTGACTTCGGCAAAGCGGAAAACCTGCCGCCGCTTCAGCTCGGCGAGGGCGAGGACAGCCTTGTGCTCACCGGCATCGCCGACAGGGTCGACGGATGGCTGCACGAGGGCAAGCTGTATCTGCGTGTTGTCGATTACAAGACCGGCAGCAAACGCTTTGAGCTGTCGGACGTTCTGTACGGTATGAATCTTCAGATGCTGCTGTACCTGTTCTCACTGTCGGAAAACGGCAGACTGCTTTACGGCAGCCAGATCGTGCCCGCGGGAGTGCTGTATATCCCCGCGAAGGACGTTGTGATATCCTCGGGCACAAGGCTCAGCGACGAGGCTCTTGAAAAGGAACGCTCGGGCAGGGTAAAACGCAGCGGGCTCATACTCGACGACCCCGGCGTTATAAACGCCATGGAGCATGGGGAGGACCCCAAATACATCCCCGTGAAGTTCAAAAACGGCGTTCCTCAGGGCGACGCCCTCGTTTCGGCGGAGCGTCTCGGGCTTCTTGCAAGGCACATAGACGATACGCTCAGGTCGATGGCGGCCGAGCTCAGGCGCGGCAGCATCGCCGCCGATCCGTATTACCGCGCCCAGCAGGAGTGCGCCTGCGCCAACTGCGATTACGTTGAAGCCTGCCGCTTCACCGACGGCGAAAACGGCGAGCATATGCGTCCGACGCCGCGCCTTGCCGCCACGAAGGTGTGGAACATTCTTGAAGGAGGCGGGGAAAATGGCTGAATTCAGACCGACGGCTTCCCAGCGCGACGCTATATTCACCCGCGGCAGGACGGTGCTCGTTTCGGCGGCGGCCGGCAGCGGCAAGACCAAGGTGCTCACCGAGCGGCTGCTGTCGAGGATATCCGACGACGCGGATATCGACAGCTTTCTTGTCATAACCTTCACCAAGGCCGCGGCGGCAGAGCTTCGCAGCCGCATCATGGACGAGATCGCCCTGCGTCTTGCGTCGGAGCCAGATAACCGCCGCCTGCGCCGCCAGAGCGCGCTGTGCCAGCGGGCGCAGATAGGCACCATCCACAGCTTCTGCCAGAGCTTTCTGCGCGAAAACTGCCACGCGGCGGGGCTCTCGCCGGAGTTTCGGGTCATCGAGGAGGACAGGGCCGAGGCGATAAAGGCCGCGGTGCTCGAGCGCGTCATGGACGAGTGCTATGAGGCGCCCGACGAGGGCTTCCGCCTCCTTGCCGACACCGTGGGCAGGGGGCGCGACGATAAGCGCCTGGCTGAGCTCGTCGTGAGCATACACAGAAAAATGCAAAGCCACGCAAGACCAGAGGACTGGGCTGCGCGGCAGATGGCGGCATATGAATTTGAAACGGACGACGCGGGAAAGACTCCCTGGGGCGCCGAGATACTGGAAAACGTCAAAATGTCCGCCGAGTACTGGGCAGACCGCATGGAGCTTCTTGTGCGCGAGGCTTCGGCGGAGGAGAAAATCGCCGAAAAATACGGGCCGAGCATCGCCGAGACCGCGCTGCAGCTCAGGGATCTTTCCCGCGCCCTCGACGAGGGCTGGGACAGGGCCAAAAGCTTTTTGCCGATAGAATTTCCGAACCTCGGCAGGCTGACGAAATCTCCAAACCCGGAGCTTTCCGAATACATAAAGGCAGTGCGCGATGTGTGTAAGGCGCAGGTCAAAAAGTACGCGGAGCTTCTGACGGACACAAGTGAGGAGCTGCTTTGCGATATGCGCGCGACGGCGCCTGCCATGCGGGCGCTGCTTGAGCTGACGCTGCGCTTTGACAGGGCCTACGCCGCGGAAAAGCGCCGCCGCGCCGAGGTCGACTTTTCAGACCTCGAGCATATGACGGCAAGGCTTCTGACAAACCCCGACGGCAGCCCGACCGGGCTTGCGCACGAGGTATCACAGCGCTACACCGAGATAATGATCGACGAGTATCAGGACGTTAACCGCGTGCAGGACGCGATATTCCGGGCGCTGTCCAAAGACGGGAAAAACCTTTTCATGGTCGGCGATATGAAGCAGTCGATCTACCGCTTCCGCCTCGCAGACCCCACAATATTCGCCGAAAAATACCTCAGCTACTCAGACCTTGCCGACGCGCGGGAGGGTGAGCCCGTGCGCATCATGCTTCAGGAGAATTTCCGCTCCCGCCGCGAGGTCATCGAGGGAGCCAACCACGTTTTCCGCTGCTGTATGTCGGAAAAGCTCGGAGAGCTGGATTACGACGAAAAGGCGGAGCTTAAATACGGCGCGGGCTATGAGGGCGACGGGGCTTTGCCCGAGCTCATGCTCGTGGACGTTAACAGCGACGAGGACGACACGCGCGACAGGACGGCCAGAGAGGCCGCCGCCGTAGCGGAAAAGATAAAGCGGCTCATGGCCTCCGGCATGGAGGTCGACGGCAGACCCCTGCGCTACGGCGACATCGCGCTTTTGATGCGCTCGGCAAACGCCGTCGGCCAGACCTACCGCCGCGAGCTAATCGCCGCGCAGATACCGGTCGCGTCGGGGCAGGGCGGCAGCTTCTTTGCGTCGGACGAGATTACCTCGCTCATGTGCCTGCTTGCCGTTATCGACAATCCCCGTCAGGACGTGCCGCTCATCGCGGTGCTCCGCTCGGCGGCCTTCGGCTTTTCCGCCGACGAGCTTTCCGAGATCCGTGTGACGGATAAAAAATGCGATTTTTACACCGCGCTTATAAAAACCGCGGAGAATAACGAAAAGTGCGCTGAGTTTTTAAAGACGCTCAACGGCCTGCGCGACCGCGCTCCGGATACGGAGCCGGGCGAGCTGCTGCGGCATATATATGATGAGCTCGACCTCATGGCGCTGTGCGCCGCGATGCCGGACGGGCTGCTTCGCTGCTCTAACCTGCGCCTTATGCTGGAGCTTGCAAAGCGCTTTGAAAAGGGCGGCTTCCGCGGCCTGCACCGCTTCAACGAATGGCTGAGAAAGCTTGCCGAGCGGGGAGACGACATGGCGCGGGGCGCAACGGGCAACGCCGTGCAGATAATGACGGTGCACAAGTCCAAGGGCCTTGAGTTTCCCGTGGTGTTTCTGTGCGACACTGCCCGCCGCTTCAATAAAAACGACTCGCAGTCGCCGGTGACGGTGCATCCCGTGCTGGGTCTCGGCCCCAAGGTCGTGGACATCGGGCGGGGGATAGAATACCCCTCCCTTGCCCGAATAGCCATAAAGCTCAGAGCCGACAGAGAGCTGCTGTCCGAGGAGATGCGCCTTCTGTACGTCGCACTGACCCGTGCGCGGGAGCGGCTCATCGTGAGCGCCGCAGTGAAGGAGCCGGAGGCGAAGCTCAAAAAGCTCATGCTGATGGTCTCAAGCCCCATGCCGCCGGAGGTTTTGATGTCGGCAGGCTCGCTGTCAGAGTGGATGATGTACGCGCTGCTGTGCGACGACGGAAGCAGGCTGAAGCTCAGTATCGTGGGTGCCGGTTCCGACGCTGCTCAGGAGGAAGAAAAGTCTGCGGAGCCGTCTGCCGGGGCAGACCCCGAACTCGTCGCGGAGCTTGAAAAGAATCTTAGCTTTGTCTATCCCTTCGCGGGCGTGTCCCTGCCCTCCAAGGTGACGGCGACGGAGCTCAAGGGCAGACAGGAGGATGACGGGGAAGCTGTCAGCATCGCGCCTAAGGCGCGGCGCTCCTTCCGAAGCCCCGATTTCCTGCGGGATAAAAAACCGCTCAGCGGCGCGGAAAAGGGTACCGCGACCCATATGCTGCTGCAGTTTATCGACTATTCAAAGGCGCAGACAGAGCAGGGTGTGCGCGATGAGCTGGAACGGCTCACGGCCTCAAAGCACCTCAGCCAGCGGCAGGCCGAGGCGGTGGACGTGCCCTCCGTGCTCCGGCTGTTCGGCTCGGAGCTGGGACGGCGCATCATGGCGGCGGATAATATGCGCCGCGAGTTCAGATTTTCGCTCCTGTGCCCCGCGGAGAGCTTCTTTGAAGGCGGCGAGGGAGAAAAAGTCCTGCTCCAGGGCGTCGTGGACTGCCTCATCGAGGAAAAGGGCGAGCTTACGGTCATAGACTATAAGACCGACAGGGTAAGGGGCAGCGAGCTTGCAGAGCGGGCAAAGTCCTATGCCGGACAGCTCAGAGCCTATGCCATCGCCGTCGGGAGGATCACCGGAAAGCCTGTCAAGCAATGCGCACTGTACTTCCTTGACAGCGGCGAGACCGTTTTTGTGGATGAAAAATGAAGAAGCGGCTCGCCGCCCGAAGCCGTAAAAAAGTTCTTGCAAAATATTTTGCGGTGTGCTACAATTCACTTTGCGTCTTGTAACCACGCACTGCGTGCTCAAGGCAGCCTATGATGAGGAGAAATGAACAATGAAGGCAGGAATCCATCCTAACTATCAGCCCACCGTTATCAAGTGCGCCTGCGGCGCCACTATCGAGACCGGCTCCACCCGCCCCGGCATCAGCGTTGAGATCTGCTCCAAGTGCCATCCCTTCTACACCGGCAAGCAGAAGCTCGTTGACACCAGCGGCCGCGTTGATAAGTTCAACCGCAAGTACGGTATCAAGTAAGTTTATTTTGGGCATTTTTAAAGACCATGCGAAAGCATGGTCTTTTGCCGTTTTTATACCGATTTGAATGAAAAATCAGAGACTCTTTTTTGCCGCGTCCTCGAGCCAGCGGGTGGCACAGTGGGCCAGATATGCCGGGCCGAAGCGGAACACTTCCTCGTTAAACAGAACATCCGGACTGTGCTGCTGGGTGGCCGGACGGTCGGCAAAGCCGGCGGACAGGTAGATGTATGCCCCGGGGATGCGCTCAAGAACGCAGGCGAAATCGTCGGAGGCCGTGGCCTTAAGGTCGGCGACGGCGAACTGCCCGGGCACGTCCAGCTCCTTCATATAGCCGGCGAAGCTCTCCGTTACGTCGTGGTCGCATATAAGCGGCGGCACCTCGGCGATCATCTCCACCTCTGCGCTGCCGTTGTAGGTCTCCGCGACGGAGGCTGCGACCTGCTTCATCCGGCGTACAAGCAGCTCCCGCTGCTCGGGCGAATCGGTGCGGATGGAGCCCTGTAATTGGGCCGTCTCAGGAATGATATTGTACGCGTCGCCGGCACTGAATATGCCGACGGTCATCACGCTTGCCTGGGTGGACGTGATCTCGCGCGCCACGATGGCCTCCAGCGCCAGATAGATGTGGACAGCGATGTTTATTGGGTCGACGCTCCGCTCGGGATAGGCGCCGTGCGAGCCCTTGCCGCGCACCGTGATCTTAAAGCCGTCGACGGAATTCATCATGGTGCCGGTGGAATTGTAAAGAAAGACCGTGGGCGGCATCTGTCCGGAGGTGACGTGGAAGCTCAGCGCAGCATCGGGCTTCGGATCCTCAAGAACGCCGTCGGCTATCATGGCCTTCGCGCCGAGGAAAACCTCCTCCGCGGGCTGGAACATCAGCTTGACAGTGCCTGCGAGTGCGTCCTCGTTCTCCTTGAGAAGCTTTGCCGCCGTCAAAAGCTGCGCTGCGTTGCAGTCATGCCCGCAGGTGTGGGCCGCGTCGCAGGAGCTGGCAAAGGGCAGGCCGCTTTCCTCACGCATTGGAAGGGCGTCCATGTCGCTGCGAAGCAGTATCGTCTTTCCGCCCGCCTTGCCGACGGTCGCCACGACGCCGCAGCCGCCGCATAGCTTCGGGGCATAGCCCATCTCCGTAAGCCTGTCCCGGATAAATGCCGAGGTGTTCGGAAGCTCCGTGCCGACCTCGGGGTTTTGATGCAGATATCGCCTGTTGGCCGTTGTCTCTTCAAACAGCTCAACCGACCGTTTCAGATAATCCAATGAAATTACTCCTTTTCTGCTTTGATATCGTTCTGCCCATTACATTATCACCTTACGACGCCTTAATCAATACAAAGTATAAGTTTAACTTCCCTGCGGCCGTTTGACTTCGCTGCCCGCGACTGATATATCTTTTAATCGGCACCACGGTGCAGACTCTCACCCCCCCAATAAACGGCTTTCTGAAAAAGCCGGCGGCGCGGTCTTTTGACCGCGCCGCTTTGTTTCGTTTTTTTAGTAGAGACAGGTCTCGATATAGCGGTGGAGTATCGCCGCGACCTGAGCGCGTGTCGCGCCGTCTCTGGGCATGAGATTATTGTTGTTGCCGTTTATGATGCCCTCGGCGTTTGCCCATGACATCGCATCGCGTGCAACGAGGGAAACGCTGTCGTAATCGGCAAAGCCGGTTATATCGGCGCCGGCGCTCACGTCAACGCCCTTGTACGCCGCGTAGCGGTAGAGTATCATCGCCATCTGCTCGCGGGTTATTGTCGCGTTGGGGGCGAAGGTTTTTTCGTCAAAGCCCTTGACTATGCCGTTTGCCGCCGCCCAGTCGACCGCCGCGCTGCACCAGACGCCCCTGGTGTCGGCGAAGGAAGCGGGCTCTGCCTCGGGCTGACCCTCCATGCGCCAGAGCACCGTTACCAGCATGCCGCGGGTCATGGTGACTTTGGGGGAGAAGGCGTTTTCGGAAGTGCCCTTGAACAGCTCGTTGTTGTATGCGTAGGCAATGTCGCCGTAGCACCAGTAGTCATCGGGAATGTCGAAGAAGGGGAAGCGGATGAGCGCGTTGGAAAGACCTGCTTCCGTATTGCAGGTGTAGAGACCCTTGGAGTATCCGCCGCCGGCGCAGACGATGGCGCCGTCTGAGCCGATGCTGACGGCGGCAAGGGTATTGGTGCTTTCGTTTGTACCAACTGTATAGGGAACGCTCTCGGTGCAGCCGGCCTTTACGGCTTCTCCGCCCACTGCGGCGTTTACGACGAAGGTAAGGGCGCTGTCAAGCTGGCTGCCGAGGGCGCGCTTCTGTGCCGCGTTGAGCTCGGGTGTGCCTATGGAGACGGTGAAATCGGAGCCCTTTGCGATATCCGCGGTATCAAAGGCCGCGCTGCCGTCAGCGGTTTTGAACTCTGCCTTAGCCGCCGCTGAGAGAGCGGTCATGCCGCGGCCCCAGACCTCGAGAACGGCGGCTTTCGCGGCCGAGCCGTCTATCGTGACGGTTTTACCCTCGGCGCCCAGCTCGCGCATCATGATCTCGGTTGGGAACACAACGAGGCTGTCGGATGTGACGGCCGCAGGCGCGCTGAGCTTGGCGCTGCCGCAGCTTACGGGAACGGAGGTGAGGGTCACACCGCCGCCGAGGACGATGACCGCGTCATTGTCTGTGGGGAAGTTGGTGTCCCTGCCCATGGAGTCGGCGATATCAAGGATGAGCTTGTTTATCCTGTCCTTGACGGCCTTGGTGAAGATGTTGTCGAACTGCACGGAAGCGGCTGCGTCGCCGAAAGCGTGGGACTTCACGATACGGAGGATCTCGTTGAGGATCTCGCCGCTTTCTATCTTGTCAAGACCGGTCTGCACCCAGTCGGGGTAGTTTCCGTCGTCCTCTCCGCCCAGATGGCTCTGGTAGATGTAGTTAACGGCGTCAAGGAGGGTCTTATCCTCGGTAACGGGGATGTTGGTGATCTCGCGGACGATATCCTGAATATCGGCGACGATCCTTGCGTTCATCCACGCGACGATGCCGTCGTCAACGACAACGAATTTTTTCAGGAAGTCTCCGAGGAAGGTCCCTGCGACTGTGGCGAGCATATCCTCGGAGAAGCCGAGGGTGCGTCCGTATTCGGTGAGGTCGTCGATGGTGCGCTTATCGCCGGTCACGGGGTCGGTAAAGGTGATGGGGCCGACGTGGTTTTTGGTCGTGACGTTCACGATCATGCTGCCCTCGGTCTCACGCAGCTCAACAAAGCGGACGGGAGAGGGGTAAGTAAGGCCGGAGCCGGTCTCGATATCATACATGGTATTGCCGCTTTCGGTGGTGAGCTGGGCGATATCCTGCGCGTGCATATGTCCGGTGAACACCATTTCCATGCCCGCGTCTGCAAGCTCGGTCGCGATGCGATCATAGTCCTTAACAAGGTACATGGAGAGAATGTCGGGCTCCATGGAGAAGTGGGGGACAAAGCCGTGGTGAGAAAGGCCGATGACGCGGTCGCCGCGTGCCTTTGCCGCGGATACCTGCTCGATCGCCCACGCCTCGAGTTCGGGGCTCATCTCGCCCCGGGTCTCATGCTCGGCCTCGCCCTTGGAGTTGTTGTCGGCGCTGTAGCAGCAGGTGTCCATAGCGATGAGAGTAACGCCGTCCGCGATCTGCGCGGTATAGGAGAGCTGACCGGACTCCTTGCCCTCGGGGGGTGTAAAGCGCGCGATGATGCTGTCGTCGGAATATACAAAGTCGTATACCTCGGCAAAATCTGAAGGCTCGGTGCGAGTCGCCGGAACGGCGACGCCGTCGGCGGTGTTGAAGTTCATCGCGTTTTTGTTGCGGACGTCGTGGTTGCCGTTGATGACGTAGACCTTCAGGCCGGGCACGTCCTTTTCAAGCTGCTGCAGGCGCTCGGCGATGACCTGATGGCACTCAAGCTCGCCGTCCTTGGTGAGGTCGCCGGAGACAAGCAGCACATCGGGCCTGTCTTCCCTGACAGCGTCCAGCAGCTCAAGGTTTATCGCGTCGCTCTCCGTGAGCATCTTGCGGTCGCTGTTAAGGGCCGTGGTAAAGTCCTCGGTGTCCTTGATCATGGTGGGCGACATGTAATGGATGTCGCTCAGCACGGCGATCTTCAGGCATTTATCGTACTTTACGCCGTCGTCTTCGGCTGCCAGCGCGGGTAATACCAGCGTGCAGGCCATGACGATGGCAAGAAGCACGGAGAGAAGACGCCGTGCGCGGGTGGTTTTTGTCATAACTGATTCTCCTCCACTGTTTTTTCTTAATGAATAATACCATTTTAATACATAACCGCGTGGATTACAAGTACAAGTATCGCAAATTCAATGCAAAAGCGTCCGGCGGTACAATGTTGACATGGAAAAAATAAATATATATAATGATGCACCATGAACAGAGAAAACTTCTTCCGAAAATATGACAAGATAATCGCGCAGCTCGGCGACACAAAGCCGCGCCTGCTGCTGCATAGCTGCTGCGGCCCCTGCTCAAGCTCGGTGATAGAGCTTCTGGCAAAAAATTTCGAGGTCACGGTGCTCTGGTATAATCCCAATCTCTGGCCGGAAAAGGAATTTGAAAAGCGGCTTGAGACTCAAAAGCAGCTTTTGTCCTGCTTTGATGACGAGGGGATACACGCGCAGCTGTTGGAATGCTCGTGGCGCAGCGAGGACTATATGAGCCGGATAAAGGGGCTTGAGAATGAGCCCGAGGAGGGCGCCCGCTGCCTTGAGTGCTTCCGCATACGCCTTGAGGAAACGGCGAAGACCGCCGCTGAGCTGGGCTTTGACTGGTTCTGCACCACGCTTACCGTGTCCTCACGCAAGGACGCCGTCGCGATAAACGCCATCGGCCGGCAGGCGGAGGAAAAGTTCGGTGTGCGCTGGCTCCCATCGGAGTTTAAAAAGCGCGAGGGTAACCACCGCTCGATAATCCTTTCGGAGAAGTACGGCCTGTACCGTCAGGAGTACTGCGGCTGTGTTTTTTCAATGAATGCGGAGGACAAAAATGAACATAAAGACTAAAAGAATAGTGACCGCCGCCGTTATCGGCGCGCTGTACGCGGCGCTCACGCTGGCGCTTGCGCCGATAAGCTACGGACCGCTGCAGTTTCGCGTATCCGAGGTGCTGTGCATCCTGCCGTATTTTCTGCCCTACACCGCGTGGGGGCTTTTCTTCGGCTGCATGATAGCAAACCTCGCAAGTGCCGCGGGAATATTGGATATAGTGTTCGGCTCGCTGGCAACGCTCATGGCCTGCGCCGGAGTCGCCCTCTGCGGTATGCGCGGTAACGGCGGGATAAAGAGCAAGCTCCTCGCCTGCCTCATGCCTGTCGTCTGGAACGGCCTTATCGTCGGCGCGACGCTCACCATCGCCCTCGCGGGGCTCAACCCGCTTAAAGAGTTCGGCGCATTCGCCCTGTACGCCGGACAGGTGGCTCTGGGCGAGCTTGGCGTCATGTTCGTCATCGGCCTGCCGCTCATGACCTATCTGCCCAAGCAAAAATTTTTCGCCGAGTTCGTCATGAGGCATTGACAAACTCCGACAAAAATATTAATATCCATATTGTGTATAGGGGGGCTGGGTTTTCCCGGCTGAGACGGAGAGAATCGAATCTCCGCCACCCTTGAACCTGATCCGGGTAATGCCGGCGTAGGAAACGAAAATCGAATTTTTTATCGTTTTCCTATGACCGCTCTGCTCCGGCAGCGCGGTTTTTTCGTTTGAAAGGAGAAATAATCATGAGCAACGGAAAATCACATCTCAAGCTCCGCGCACTGTGCGAGGGCGCCGTTTTCGTGGCGCTGGCACAGGTGCTCAGCTACCTCAAGCTTTTTGAGCTGCCGCAGGGCGGCTCGATCACCGTGGGCATGCTGCCCATATTCCTGTACTGCGCACGCTGGGGCTTCGGTCCGGGCATGCTTGCGAGCATAACCTACAGCATACTGCAGCTCCTGCTCGACGGAGCATATGCATGGGGCTGGCAGTCGATCATCGGCGACTATATCCTGGCCTTCTCCGTTCTGGGCATCGCCGGAGCCTTCAGCAAGAAGGAATACGGCTTCTTCATCGGCACCGTCGTCGGCTCCTGCGCAAGATTTCTCGTACACTACGTCGTCGGCGCGACAGTATGGGCCGAATATATGCCGCCGGAGTTCTTCGGCATGACAATGACCACGCCCTGGTTCTACTCGGCTCTGTATAACGGCAGCTATATGGTCATCGACATGGTCATCTGCCTCGTTGTCGGCGCGCTGCTCTGGAAGCCGCTTAAAAAGTACATAAGAGGCGAAGACCTCAAGGCCGCCTAAAAAAATGTTGACATTCTGAAACCTTGTCGTATATAATAAGCTTCCGATGCCTGTGGGCATCGGAAGCATTAATTTTGTCAACTACTTCCGGTCTGAGACCGGATGTTGAGTATCATTTTGAAAGGAGTGCAAAGAATATGCTGCGTACTTACCAGCCCAAAAAGCGTCAGCGCAAGAAGGAGCACGGCTTCCGCAAGAGAATGGCCACCGCAAACGGCCGCAAGGTTCTGGCCCGCCGCAGAGCGAAGGGCAGAGCAAAGCTTTGCGCCTGATTTGGCTGCTTTGAGCACAAGGGGAAATATAAATATTTTTCAGGGCGGGTAATATCCGCCCTTAAAGTGTTTATCCAACCATCGGAAAGCAAGGGTGAAATAATTGGATTTCAGGGGAACACTGAAAAAGAATTATGAGTTCAGACGGCTTTACTCCAAGGGCAAGACCGCCGTCACACCCTATCTTGTAGTGTACAGCCTGAAAACAGGGCGTGACCACAGGCGCGTGGGCTACACCGTGTCCACCAAGCTGGGCAAGGCCGTCGTACGGAACCGCGTCCGCCGCCGCCTCAGGGAGATCTACCGCCTCAATGCGGACAAGCTCATCGACAATGCCGATCTTGTCATTGTGGCAAGAAGCCGCTGCGTCGGGGGCGAATACGCGAAAATGGAGAAGGCTTTTCTGCGCGCCTGCGCGGAGCTGAAGCTCCTCAGGGAGGACGGGGAATGAAAAAGATCCTCATCGCACTGGTGCGCTTTTACAGGAAGTATATCTCTCCCGCGTTTCCCTCCCACTGCCGGTTTATCCCGACCTGCTCACAGTACGCCATTGAAGCTCTGGAAAAATACGGAGCTTTAAAAGGCTCATGGCTTACCTTAAAACGCCTGCTGAGGTGTCATCCCTTTCACCTCGGCGAACATGATTTCTTCGATCCCGTCCCCTGACGAGGATCGGAATTTAAGGAGAAACTTATGTCATTATGGGATTATATAGTCTGGCCATTCGCCAGGCTGCTGGATATCCTCTATAACTGGTCGAACAGTTATGGCGTTGCCATAATCCTCTTCGCTCTGATCGTCAATCTCATTCTGATGCCCTTCATGGCCAAGAGCAAAAAGAGCATGATGCGGACCACCCGCATCCAGCCCCAGCTCAAGGAGCTGGAGAAAAAGTGCAACGGCAATCAGCAGAAGTACCAGCAGGAGGTCATGAAGCTCTATAAGGAGCAGGGCGTAAGCCCCATGTCCGGCTGCCTCTGGTCGCTGATACCCTTCCCCATCCTGATCGCGCTTTACGGCGTCATCCGCCAGCCTCTTACCCGCATGATGGGTATAGTCAAGGACGACGTGGCGGCTATCACCGAGTGGGCCACAGAAAACGCGGGCTTTGTTGCGACGAAGCAGGGCACCTATGACGAGATCGGCGTTGCCGACGCCATCCACCGGCACTGGGACGCCGCTGTCGACGCTTTGGGCACCTTCGGCGACAAGCTGATGGACATTGATTACAGCTTCCTCGGCATGAACCTCGGTGCCGTTCCCGACTGGAAGATCTGGGGTTATGATTTTTCAAATTCCGAGACGCTTCTACCCTCGCTGGGGCTGTTCCTCATCCCCATCATAGCCGCGTTCCTTTCATGGGCCTCCATGAAGATCAGCCAGGCCACCAATCCGCCTCAGCCGGGTCAGGCTGCGGCGAGCATGAAGAGCATGAACATTTTCATGCCCATCATGTCCGTCTGGATCTGCTTTATCATGCCTGCGGCTCTGGGCGTATACTGGATCGCAAACAGCGTTTTCGGCATACTGCGCGATCTCATCCTCACCAAGGTCTACAAGCGCAAGCTTGATATCGAGGACGCCGAGCGCATCGCGGCCTCGAAGGCGAGAGAGGAAGAAATGAGACGTCGCCGTGACGAGACCGAGCAGCTCCGCGCAGAAGGCGCGACCACCCGCAACACAAATACCAGCAAGAAAAAAGTGCAGGCGCAGCAGAAGCAGACAAACGACGAGCGCCGTGCAGCAGCCGACAGAGCCGAGCGCGAGGCAAAGCGCGAGAGGCTCGGCATAGAAAAGGAAGAGAGCCCCTCTCAGGTGGGCAAACGCCGCTACGCAAGAGGCCGCGCATACGACCCCAACCGCTACGCTGCATCCGCCGCGGCCGAACAGCCGGCAGAGGAAGCGGCTGCAGAGCTTGAGCCTCAAACAGAGGATAAGCCTGAATAATTACAGGAGAACCTAAAATATGATAAAGTCTTTGGAAAAAACCGGCCGCACCGAGGAAGAAGCGATAGCAGCCGCCCTTGAGGAGCTTGGACTTGAACGCGACGACGTCTCCGTGACCGTTGCCCAGCGCGCGAAATCCGGCTTCCTGGGCATCGGCTCCGCTCCGGCCGTCGTGCGTGTTGAGTATGAAGCCCCCGATGAGCCCGAGACAAAGGCAGAGCCGGAGGAAAAGACCGAGATCGCCGCAGACGACGGGTATGCGCAGATCAGAGGCTTCCTTGACGGCCTGCTCAAGCGTATGGGCGTCAAGGCTCAGATCGAGATCATCCCCCGTGACGACAAGGGCGTCGTGGTAAACCTGTCCGGACCCGGCATGGGTGCGGTCATCGGCCGCCGCGGTGAGACTCTGGACGCCATCCAGCACCTCACCAATTATGTCGTCAACCGCGGGAGCGACAAGCACATGCACATCTCCGTCGACGCCGAGAGCTACCGCGCAAAGCGGGAGGAATCGCTCGTGCGCCTTGCGGAGAAGATGGCCGCGAAGGTCATCAAGTATAAGCGCAGCATGGCTCTCGAGCCCATGAATTCCTATGAGCGTCACATCATCCATGCCGCCCTCCAGAATTACGAGGGCGTAACAACAAGCTCTACCGGCACTGAGCCCAACCGCCGCGTTGTCGTGTCCTATGACAGGCCGCAGCAGTCCGGGAACAAGCCCCAGAGCCGCGAATGGGCATAAGCCCCGTATATTGGAGGAATAAAAATGATACTTGAAAAGATTCAGAACATTCTCGCGCAGCAGTTCGAAGTATCCGCTGACAGCATTTCCGCAGACACCAATATCGTTGACGACCTCGGCGCAGACTCCCTTGACGTTGTCGAGCTCATCATGTCCGTTGAGGACGAATTCGGTTTTTCGATCCCCGACGAGGACGCGGCAGAGCTCGTGACCGTCGGCAAGCTTGCCGAGTATATCGAAGCAAGACAGTAATTGCTAAAGCAGCAAAAAAGCCGCCCGTCCGGGCGGCTTTTTTGCGCGGTATCGACAGAATTTCTCTGCCATACGCTTGCAGTTGACTTGTCGGCTATAAAAGAGTAAAATAAACTGATTAATTATGTACTTAAGAGGCTGCTATGGAAAAGCTTTCACACGCCTATATAGTGTCCTCGGCATCGGAGGAGGCGGGGCTTGAAAAAGCCTATGAGCTGGCGGCGAAGATGCTGTGCAGCGGCGCGGGGGACAGGCCCTGCGGCGTGTGCCGGGACTGCCGCAAGATAAAAGCCCGGGTTCATCCTGATCTGACGCTGGTGTCCCAGCTCACTGACGACAAGGGTGTCAGGAAAAAGGAGATCCTCATAGGCCAGATCCGCGATATGAGCGCGGACGCTTACGTCCTGCCCAACGAGGCCGCCGAAAAGGTATATATCATCGAGCGGGCCGACACCATGAACGAACAGGCGCAGAACGCGGCGCTGAAGCTTTTCGAGGAGCCGCCGAGGGGCGTTCACTTCATTCTGTGCGTGCAGAACGCGGCGCGCCTTCTCCCGACGGTGCGCTCGCGCTGCGTGGAGCTGCGCTGCGGCGATGAGGCCGACGCGGAGGACGAGAGCATTGCAAAGCTCGCCGACGAATTTGTCGAACTGTTGGAGGGCGGCGACGTCCCCGGGTTCACGGCGTGGTGCTTCGAGCATGAAAAGATGGATGCGAGGCTGCTTTCCGACTTTCTTTTCGGAGTAAAACGGCGACTTACGGAAAAGCTTAAAGCAGAGCCCGATAAAAAGCGTATAATGGGAAATATCGAGCTCATTGACCGCTGCCTTAAGTATCAGACGGTTAACACCGGCGTAAAACACATATTTGGATTGCTGGCGGTCAGGTCGGCAATGGAAACGAGGAAGCAAGTTGACTGAAGTTATAAGTGTAAAATTCAAAAACAGGGGCAAGAGCTACTTTTTTGCCCCAAACGGCAAGACCGTGAAATCCGGGGAACAGGTCATCGTCGAAACCAGCAAGGGCCTTGAGATCGCCGACTGCTGCCGCGGCAACCACATGGTCGAGGATACCGCCGTGGTGCAGCCGCTGCGCCCTGTGGTAAGGATAGCGACCCGCGACGACCTGCGCGTTGCGGAGATTAACAAAAAACGCGAGAAGGAGGCCTTCGAGATCTGCCAGCAGAAGATCGCCGAGCACGGTCTCGATATGAAGCTGGTCGATGTCGAATGTAATTTCGAGGGCAACAAGACCATGTTCTTTTTCACCTCCGACGGGCGCGTGGACTTCCGCGAGCTGGTAAAGGACCTTGCGGGAATATTCCGCAACCGTATCGAGCTGCGTCAGATCGGCGTTCGGGACGAGGCGAAAATGCTCGGCGGACTGGGCATCTGCGGCAGACCCTTCTGCTGCAGCAGGTTCATCGACGAGTTCCAGCCCGTGTCCACCAAAATGGCGAAGATGCAGTCCATGTCGCTCAACCCCAGCAAGATATCCGGAAGCTGCGGCAGGCTGATGTGCTGCCTGAGGTATGAGCAGGAGGCATATGAGGATCTGGTCAAAAGCGTGCCTAAACAGGGGGCGTTCGTGGAGACTCCCGCGGGCTACGGCACCGTCACTCAGGTAAACCTCCTGCGCCAGCTCGTCAAGGTTAAGCTTGACGGCGAGGGCGACGATACCGTCAGGACCTACCGTTCGGTCGAGGTCGCGGCTGTGCCCGGAGGCAGACCCAAGGACGGCGAAACTCCGCCCTCTGTGCTCAAGTATGTTCCGGAGCCGGAGGAAGAGGAAGAACCCGAGAACGAGTGGGAGCTGCCGGAACTGCTGATAAACGGCGCGCCGGAGGAGCCGGCCACGCAGCCGGAGTCACGCGGACGAAGCAGGAGAAGCCGCCGCAGCGGGAAAAAGCGCGGCGACAGCAAAGCGGCCGAGGAAAAGAAAGAGCCTGTGGCTTCGGCAAAGTCCGGGACGGAGGAAAAGAAAAGCGTTAAGCCGAAGCCGAGACAGCGCCGCGGAAACGGCAGGAAGCCCTCTGCGGGCGGACAAGCCGTCAAGCAGGAGGCGAGACCCGCCGAGCGCAGTGAAAAGCCAAGGCAGGCACAGCCCGACAAAGAGGGCGCGGAGAAAAAGAAAAACGGCAGCCGCCGCCGCTATTATCATCACGGCAAGCCGAAAAACAAGCAGGGCGGAGAAGCTCCCAGGCAGTAAAGCAATATGATCCCGAGGGTAAGATATGAAAAACGCAGATAATATGAATAATGAAAACAAAAGTAAGCGCGGCATCAGAAACATGAGCATGAGGACAAAATGGCTGATAACCGGAGGACTCTGCATTCTGGCGGTGCTCACAGTCGTCCTCTGCGCCATGGACGGCTGCTTTGACTTCAAGCCCGGCTCCGTGCAGGCAAACGATAAGGCCGCGGAGGAGAGCGCGGCGCCGGCGAGCAATATCGAAGGAACGACAAGCGGTGCAAAATATAAGGTCCTCGTCACCGCCGGAAACGGCGGCAGCGCCGATCCCAACGGAAGCATAACGGTCGATGAATGGGGCAGCGTAACGGTATCCTTCACGCCTAATGAGGGCTACGAGATTCAGTCGGTCACCGTTGACGGTGCGGATAAAGGCGCGGTCGAGAGCTATACCCTGTCCTATATTACCGCCGACCACAGTATCATGGCGACCTTCGTCAAGACCCCTGAGCCCACACCGACGGTCGAGCCCACCGCCGATATTCCCGACATAGACGATGAGGACTGAGGCCAGATGGATACAATAATCATCATTGCTCTGTTCGTCCTCGGCCTTATTCTGATAATAAAGGGCGGAGACTGGTTCGTTGACTCCGCCGTGTGGATTGCGAACGCTACGGGGATACCCAAGTTTATAATCGGAGCCACGGTAGTCAGCCTGGCCACCACGCTGCCCGAGCTCACCGTGTCCGTAACGGGCGTGCTCGGCGGGGAGCTTGACATGGCGGTCGGCAACGCCGTCGGCTCGGTCACGGCGAACATCGGCCTGATCATGGGCATATCTCTGGTGTGTCTGCCCGCGGTGATACAGCGCAGCCAGCTTTGGCTGAAGGCGGTACTCATGTCCCTGGCAGCGGCGCTGCTGTGGCTGATGTGCAGGACGGGTACGCTCGTGCTCAGCCAGGGACTCCTGCTGCTGGTGGTATTCGCGGTGTTTATCTATGACAATATCCGCAGCGCCAGAAATAATATCGGCAGCGGAGATAAGGAGACCGTGGACAAAAAGGAGCTTCCGAAAATGCTTCTGCTGTTCGTTCTCGGCATTGCGGCGATCGTGATCGGCTCACAGCTCCTTATTGATTACGGCTGCAAGATAGCCCTGCTTCTCGGCGTGCCCTCGGCCATCATCGGGGTCACCATGGTGGCCATAGGCACCTCGCTTCCGGAACTCGTAACGACGATCACGGCGATCGCGAAAAAGGAATCGTCCATGTCCATCGGCAATATCATCGGCGCAAACGTCATAGACCTTACGCTGATACTGCCGGTATGCTCCATGTTCGCGGGCGGCGGTCTTAGGATAGCCGAGCAATCCTACGCGCTGGATATGCCCGTGTGCTTGGGGATGACCCTTCTGGCGATACTGCCGCCGCTCATCACGGGAAAGCTGTACCGCTGGCAGGGAGTGATATTGCTCCTTTGCTACGCGGCCTATGTGGCGGTGCTCGTTACCCAATACGGCGTATAATCGTATAATAAAAATGTCCTGTTCAAGCTGAACAGGACATTTTCTATAACTGATATTTATGCCATGCCGCCGGTGAAGCGCATCAGCATGGTGGCGACCTGAGCGCGGTTTGCGCCGAGCTTGGGGCTGAGCGTGGTACTGGTCGTACCGTTGATTATCCCCTCGCCGACGGCCCAGCACATACTCTCGCGGGCAAACTCGCCGACGTCCCTGGCGTCTGAGAAGCCGCCTATGTC
>CALZAG010000003.1 GCA_945613045.1 uncultured Clostridia bacterium
AAACGGCTGCGCCTATCGGCGCAGCCGTTATCTTATTATTCGTTTTTCCCCGGCTCGTTTTCCGGTTTTTCCGATTTTTCCACCTTGACCATTTCGCCCGTCTCCGGGTCTATATAGTCGAGATCTACATAAAGCGCCGTGTCCGTCGGGATATTATCCTTTTCAAGCTTCCTGTTCACCAGTATCTCTACCGCTGTATAGATTATGACAAACGCGGGCACGCCCAGCAGCATTCCCCAGAAGCCGAAGAGCCCGCCGAAGAGGATGATTGAAAACAGCACCCAGAAGCCGTTGATGCCGATGGAGGTTCCGAGTATCTTCGGGCCGATGATGTTGCCGTCTATCTGCTGCAGGACGATGATGAATATCACGAACCAGAGACACATCTTGGGATCGACCAGCAATATCAGCAGCGCCGAGGGTATGGCTCCGATAAAGGGGCCGAAGAAGGGGATGATGTTTGTTACTCCGACGATAACCGCTATCAGCAGCGCATAGGGCAAATTCAGCGCAAGGCAGCCGATATAGCATATTACGCCGATGATCGCCGAGTCAAGAAGCTTGCCGGTTATAAAGCCCATGAAGGTCTTGTCCGCGAATTTGAAGGCTGAATTGACCTTCATTGCAGTCTTGGGCGAGAAAATGCTGTACATGAATTTCTTGTAGTGTGCGCGGAAGGCCTCCCTGTTATAGAGAATGTATACCGAAACTATGATGCCGATGACGACATTGTAAACGGCCTTGAGCACATAGTAAACTCCGGTGGTGATATTTGTCACGAGGCTCTCCATCCCGGGGAGCACGGTGGTCGATACCCAGCTGGTGAGCGCTTCGGTGATATTTCCGAAAATTTTGGTCGCGTATTCTTCGATCACGGGGTAATCGCGAAGCAGGTTGTCTATCGCGCTGTAAGCCGAGTCAAAGTAGCTCGGACTGTTGGCAATTATCGTGGCGATGCTGTCATAGACCTGGGGCACTATAAGATATATAAGCGCGCCGATTATTATCACGAGCACTATCTCCGCCAGCGTGACCGCAAGCACACGGGACAGCTTTTCGCTGATCTTAAGCTTCGGATGCTTCGTCCTGAGCTTCGCGATCAGCGGCTTGAAGAACTTCTCCTCATATATCGCCATCGAGGGCATCAGCAGATAGGAGATCACAAGTCCCCAGATAAAGGGGCTCAGAATGCGCAGGAACGAACCGACGGTGTCAAACAGCTTGCCCATATAGTCGATCCCGAAATAAAAGAGTATTCCGGCCGCTATAACCGCAAATGCCGTTATGCCCCAGCCGAAATACTGCGAATACTTATGCTTATTGTTCAATGCTCTCACCTCCATGCTCCGGTCTTTTAATTTTACTCTCACTTCCATTCAAGGTCAATAAATATTATGTAAATATTTCTATTCCTGCAAATGCAAGATCAAGTTTTGTTGTTATGTTAACCAAAAATAAATATCCGCCAAATACGGAATGTTGAAAACTATGTTGAAAATGTTCAAAACCCTTGATATTCAAAGCTTGTTTACAGCGGCATATCCCATACGAGAATTCATTATTTGTCGAATAAAGCATAATTTTGCAACCTGACCGCCTGCAAAAACGATTCATTATCCCTCGCATACCGCATATGATTAACTAATTGGAGGGATAAGCATGAAAAGATTTGTATGCTCTGTTCTGGCTGCGCTGATGCTTACGGCGCCGGCATATGCGATTGAGACACTCAGTGACGATGCAATAGAGATCTCCGCGCCTTCCGCGATGCTGATGGAAAAAGTCACCGGAGAGGTGATCTACGAAAAGAACTCTCACGAACGCATCCCGCCGGCCAGTGTCACCAAGGTCATGACGCTGCTGCTGATAATCGAGGCCATTGACCGCGGCGATATAAGCCTTGAGGATACGGTCATAGCCTCTGCGCGGGCCGCCTCCTTCGGCGGGAGCTGCGTTTTCCTCGAAGAGGGCGAAAAGATGAGCGTTCACGAGATGCTCAAATGCATAGCCGTGGTATCGGCCAACGACTGCGCCGTCGCCATGGCGGAGCATCTTTGCGGTTCGGAGCAGGCGTTCGTGCAGAGGATGAACGAGCGCGCGGCTCAGTTGGGGCTGAAGGATACGCATTTTTGCAACTGCACCGGACTTTTTGAAGACCCCGAGCACTACTCGAGCGCCTATGACATCGCCGTCATGAGCCGCGAGCTCATCCGTCATGAGCTAATAAAGGATTATACGACCATATGGATGGATTCCATACGAAACGGCGAGTTCGGGCTTTCAAACACCAACAAGCTCGTCTACTACTACGAGGGCTGCACGGGACTCAAGACCGGCTTCACGAACGAGGCTATGTACTGCCTTTCCGCCACCGCAGAGCGCGACGGCGTGGAGTTTATAGCCGTCATCATGCACGGCGAGACGATAGAATCAAGAAACGACGACGCAAAGGCGCTTTTAAACTACGGCTTTGCAAACTATAAGCTCTGCCCCCTGCGCAGTCCCGACGTTCTGCCGCCCGTATCTGTCACCCTCGGCAGCGCTGATTCCGTTCAGCCGGTGTACGACGGGCCGGAGGCCGCGCTCATAGCGAAAAACGGCGCGGGCGAGGTGAGCTATTCGCTGGAGCTGCCGGAAGCTGTCGCGGCGCCCGTGGCGCAGGGGCAGCGCATAGGCACGCTGAAGGTCATGTTAAACGGCGAAGCGTTCCGTGAAGTACCCCTGCTGGCGGGCAGCTCCGTTGAAAGCGCGGACTTCGGCGGGATACTGCTTCACCTTCTCAAGGGCTTTGTCGGAATGAAATAAGCCGCAGCTTTATCGCAGATCACCGGCGTTCTGCGCTGCGTTTCCCCTGACGTGTCAAATTGCCCTTGCATTTTCACTATGCGGGAGTATAATATCAGATTATACGAATTTGTATACGGAGGATAACTATGGTTAAGGTTGATTTATCCGGAACCGGCGCCTTTTTTGACCCTGCGGAGCTGGATTTTGCCGCCGCCGCGGAGGCTCACAGAACTCTGACCGACGGCACCGGCGCGGGCAGCGATTTCACCGGCTGGCTTCAGCTTCCCCAACGCGTCAAGGACGGCGAGCTGAAGGCAATTCTAAGCGCCGCGCAGCGCATACGCAGCCGCTCAAAAGCTCTTGTGGTCATCGGCATCGGCGGCTCTTATCTCGGCGCACGCGGAGCCATAGAGCTTCTGCGCCCGGTTCCCTCGGCGGATGATCCCAGAATATTTTTCGTCGGCAACGGCCTTTCTCCGGACGCCCTTAACGACGTTCTCCTTCAGCTCGGGGACATGGATTTTGACGTTAACGTCATCTCAAAATCCGGCACCACGCTTGAGCCGGCGCTCGCCTTCCGCATTTTCCGGAAGCTTCTTAAGGAGAAATACGGCAACGCCGCAAAAAAACATATTTTCGCCACCACCGATGCACAGCGCGGCGTGCTCAAATCTCTCGCGGACGCCGAGGGCTGGGAGTGCTTCGTCGTGCCCGACGATGTCGGCGGAAGATACAGCGTGCTTTCCGCGGTGGGCCTCCTGCCCATGGCCGTCGCCGGAATAGATGTAAAGGCTGTCATTAACTGCGCGATAGAGGAGTTCAAGGCTCTCGACCTGCGCTCCCCCGAAAACCCCGCGTGGCAGTACGCCGCGGCAAGGCAGCATATGTACAGAAACGGCCGAAGCATTGAGATACTAGGCTCCTATGAGCCTTCCTTCCGCTTCATGGCGGAGTGGTGGAAGCAGCTTTACGGCGAGAGCGAGGGCAAAAACGGCATCGGTATTTATCCAGCCTCCGTTGAGTTCACCGCCGACCTGCACTCCATGGGACAGTACATCCAGGACGGCCCACGCACGCTGATGGAGACGATAGTGAGCTTTGAATCACCTGTGCGGGGCTATACGATCCCGTTTGAGATGGGCGATCCCGACGGGCTCAACTACCTCGCCGGCAGGGAGCTGTTCGATATCTGCCGCACCGCCTCCGAGGCCGTCAGGGCAGCTCATGTCTCCGGCGGCGTTCCAAATATCATCGTTTCCGTCCCCACGAGGGACGAGGCCGGCTTTGCCGCTCTTGTCTGCTTCTTTGAGCTTGCCTGCGCCATCTCGGGATATATGTCCGGCGTCAATCCCTTTGACCAGCCCGGCGTTGAGGCATATAAGAAAAATATGTTCAGGATGCTCGGAAAGCCCGGAACATGACAGAACGAAAAACCGCTCTTTGCAAGAGCGGTTTTTTAATATTTATTTCACATATTTTCACTTGCTTTGTATGCGGAAAAATGGTAAGCTGGTTTTAATAATATTAACAACAAACTATAATGCAAGGAGAGTGGTCACAATGGTTAAGTTGATCATGGGTATGAAGGGTACCGGAAAAACCAAGCGTTTAGTCGAGCTCGTTCGCGAGGCTGTCGCAATGGAAAACGGCGACGTCGTGTGCATCGAGAAGGAAAAGAAGCTCACCTTCGATATCCCCTATCAGGCTCGGCTTATCGAGGCCGGCTCATACGATATCGGCTCCTATGAGTTCATCAAGGGCTTCATCTGCGGCCTGCATTCCGGCAACTACGACATCACCCATGTATTTGTGGATAACTTCTACAAGATAGTGAGCAACAAGGATCCCGTCCTATTCGGCGAATTCCTTGATTGGCTCGAGAGCTTCTCCGTAAGAGAGAACATTGAATTTGTAATAAGCGTCACCATCGACCCCGACACGGTCGGCGAGGCTATCAGGAAATATATTATTTAAATAGGAACGAGGGAGAAGCGCCAGGCGCTTCTCCCCTTGTTCCGTCAGGCGGACTTTGATTAATTCTTATACAGAGGTAATTGCTATGATAATGGATTGCGAAAAATATGTAGGCAAATGTGAATGCGGCAGGGAGCACGTGCTCGAGACGAAGAAGGTCGTGGTGGAGTACGGCGCGATAGCGAATTTCGAGCAGTACATGGCCGACGTGGGGCTTGCGGGCAAGAAGCGCGCCGTCGTGTACGATACGATGATCTACAAGCTCACGGAGGGCAAGCACATTGCGGCCGACCAGGAGATAGTGCTGGAGGCCAACGGCCTGCGCGCCGAGGACACCGTCATCGAGGCGATGATGGAGAAGCTGGACGCACCGGAGGTCATCGTGGCCTACGGCGCAGGCACGATCATGGACTTCGGGCGTTATCCCGCGTATAAGCTGGGAATCCCCTTTGTGGCCGTTCCGACCCTCGCCTCGTCGGACGGGTTCACCGCGAACATCTGCTCGGCGATCATCAAGGGGCAGAAGAAGTCGACGGCGATGTGCGCGCCGGTACTGGTGGTGGCGGATCTGGACATAATAAAGGGCGCGCCTGCGCGACTGGTTGCCAGCGGCATCAACGACATACTGTCAAAGTACGTCTCGCTGACGGACTGGAAGATAGCGAAGATAGTGAGCGGTGAATACTACTGCCCGATGGTGGCGGATCTTGCGCAGGAGGCGCTGGACATCATGCGGGAGGCAGCGGATAAGTACGCGGCGACGGGGGTGGCCGACCACGAGGCTATGACGATGGCGCAGATGAAGAGCGGCCTGACGATGCAGCTTCTGAACCACTCGAGAGCGGCGTCGGGCGCGGAGCACCTTATGGCGCACCTTGTTGAGATGCAGCCGCCGCGCTTTGAGGGCGCTGAGGGTATACACGGCGAATGTGTCGGCGTGGGCACCTTTGCGTGCATCAAAAAGTACCATGAGCTGGCGGCGCTGCCGACTCCGAAGGCAAAGGCCTTTGAGCCTCTGACGGCGGAGTGGATAACGGAGAAGTTCGGGGAAAGGCTGGCGCCCGGAATAATAAAAGAGAACGCGGAGGACGTTCTGGGGACCTTCGATCCGCAGAACATCGTTGACCACTGGGACGAGATAAGGGCGCTGATAGACAAGATCCCCCCGGTGGAGGAGATGGAGACGCTGTACAAGGCCTGCGGATGCAAGTACCTGCCCGAGCACATAGGTGTAAAGCCCGAGCTGGGCGACGAGATGCTCACCATTTCGGCCGCCATCCGCAACAGGCTCACCCTCATCCGTATGCTCCGTGTCCTCGACTTCGGACAGTAATAAGCTTAAACTTAAAAAATCTGCCGCAGAACGATGCGGCAGATTCTTTGTTTATTACTCAAGCTCCCGGTACATTGCGGGTGCGTCCTCTTTTTTTACGGTCTCGCTCACTGCGAGCACCTCCACCTTCAGGCTTCGCTGGCCGAAGGCGATCTCTATGATATCGCCGACTTTCACCTGATAGCTTGCCTTTACCTGTCTGCCGTTGACGGAGACGCGCTCGCCGTCGCAGGCCTCGTTTGCCACCGTCCTGCGTTTTATCAGACGGGATACCTTCAGATATTTATCAAGTCTCATACAAAACCTCTCATATAAATAAAAAGCAGCCGACGAAGCATCGTCGGCTGCTGATGCAAATCACTCTGCAACTGCGTCCTTCAGTGCCTTGCCGGCCTTGAAGAAGGGAATCTTGCTTGCGGGGATCTCGATCTCTTCGCGGGTCTTGGGGTTGCGGCCGATGCGGGCGCCGCGCTCCTTGACGTCAACCACGCCGAAGCCTACCATCTGCACCTTCTCGCCGGATACCAGGGTCTCGACGATGGTATCGAATGCAGCGTTGACAGCTTTCTCGGAATCCTTCTTGGAAAGGCCGGTCTTCTCGGCGACGGCTGCGATGAGTTCTGCCTTATTCATGTGTAATCCTCCTAATAATGCGGCTACTTGCCTGTTTCTATATAGCCCGTGCGCACTGTCTGCGCTTTTTCGGGTTATTTACTGTAAATACAGGGGAACATCGTCTCCTCCGGTCCTGACGGGCTGATTTCCGCCCGTTCTTAATAACGAGCATTGAAAACTTACCATATTTCGGTCTGATTATCAAGTGCTTTTTTCAAAAAAGCCTTATTTTTTCTTTATTATTTATGCTTTTTTGAAATTCAGTTCATATGCAGCAGCTTTGCTATCTTATCTCCCTTGGGAATGAGCTTCATATCATCGGCAGTGATGGCGCGAAGCTTTATCACGGCGACGGCATAGACTATCACGGCCGCGGCGATGGCGACGCACATATCAAGCGTCATGGTAAGCCTTCCGTCGGGCGCAATGAGCCGGCTGCACAGGAAGAACACGCCGTAAGCAACGACGCCCATGATGGCGCTGGGCAGAGCCGGCCTGAGGAAAACGTTCTTCACGGAAATGCCCTTTTCAAAGCTGCGGCTGATGAAAATCAGGTTCATCACGCACATGGTGATATAGCAGCAGAGAGTTCCTATTGGGGCGCCGTAGATGTTGACCGAGGGTATGGCGATGATAAACCAGTTGACCGTGACCTTGACAAGGCCGCCCGCGATAATGGAATAGAGCGTAAGCTTTTCTCTGCCCGAGGCCTGAAGCACGGCAGTGCTCATCAGCGAGAAGCACACGAACACCGAGGCTACGCCCAGAATGCACAGCAGCAGCACGCCGGCCTCGTGGGCCGAGGGATATACGACGTTCATGATGGGCCTGCACAGCACCGCCAGTCCCACGCCCATGGGCAGGGCGATCGCCATCGAGATGCGCAGGGAGTCCTCGGATATTTTACCCGCCTCAGCCTTGTTTTTAAGCGCGAGCTTGGCAGATATCGCGGGAACTATTGATATCGTCAGGGGCGTGATGAACGCCGCAGGGAGATTAAACAGAGTCTGAGCCTTGCCGTAAACGCCGTACAGGGTGTTGGCGTGCTTATAGCTGAAGCCCACCGCATCCTGAAGGCGGGACATACAAAGGCCCGCGTCAAGAAGGTTTATAAGCGACAGCACCACCGAGCCCAGCGCGATGGGGATGCCGATGCGCAGGAGGTTTTTCAGTATCGTGCCGGTGCTCTCGGGAACATCGGGCTCGGCTATCGTGTCGAAGCGGTAGTTGCGCATCTTGTACACGATCATGTATATGAGCGCTACAAGCGAGCCTACGGTCACACCCAGTATTGCGCCAGCGACGGAGACGGTCTGGTCATAGCCGGCCTTAATGAGATATCCGGCGAGGGCAAGACCCACCGCGACCTTGGCAAGCACCTCGAGCACCTGGCTGACGGTGGTGGGCTTCATATTCTCATAGCCCTGGGTCAGGCCTCTGTAGGTCGCCGCAAGGCAGCACAGGAGCACTGCGGGAGACAGCACCCGGATGCTCAGCGCCGTATCGGGGCTGTGGATGAGCGTATCGGCCAGCCACTCGGGGAAAATAAACATCACCGATGAGCAGATAACGCCCAGCACGAAGAACGTCCACCAGGCGACGGTATATGTGCGCCGCGCCTGCATCTGCAGTCCTCTCGTCTGAGCGTCGCTTATCATGCGCGAGAGCGCCACCGGGAAGCCAGCCGTTGCCAGTGTGAGAAACACGCTGTACACATAATAAGCCTGCAGGAACAGGCCGTAGCCGTCGTCGCCCAGCATATTGCCCAGCGGGATCTTGTACAGAGCGCCGAGGATCTTCATTATAATAACGCCGGCGGTCATTATTGCCGCGCCGTGCAGATAGTTCTGTTCTTTCGCCTTTGCCACGGGATGCCTCCAATCACAGGTGCACGGGGCCGTCCGCTTACCCGATGCTTAAATCACCTGAGAAATATATACCATTGAGCGCAATAAATCAAGGGAATTGTGTAAATTCCCTTGATTATTGGCATATATAGGGTTCAACCGATTACTTTGCGAATTTAAGCACCGCCACCTGTGTGGGGGTCTGCTTTGTTATATCTATAGTATCGGTATCGTAAAACCGGACTACGGAAAGCGGCATATACTGGTCGGTGAAGGCCTCGACCCGCTCGAGCCTGCGATTGCCGCAGCCGTCATGGGCGTAGTGCATAGGTATGACGACGTTGGCGAAAAGCTCGTCGGCGAGCGGCTTAGTCTTATCGCTGGGCATGGCGCGGAAGCCGCCGGCGTTTATCATAAGCACGTCCGCCCCGAAAAGCTCTGCCTTTTCATTATCGGTGAGTATGCAGCCGAAATCGCCCATATGCACCAGCTTGTAGCCGTCCCAGTCCAAAATATGTATCCTGTTCGGGCCCCTCAGCTTTCCCCAGCTCGTGTCATGGAAGGTGTCGATGACCGACAGCTCATAGGGGCAGGGCTTGCCCGCGCCCGTGAGCCTTACCGCCGAGCGGTTGTTGTGTCCGTGGTGTTCATGGCTGCACAGAACGGCGTCCGCCTCAAGGTGCAGCTCGGGATAGCCTGACAGCTCGCGGGTCTCATAGGGGTCTATAACAACGCTGTAGCCTGAATGTGTTATCTTAAAGCAGGAGTGTCCCAGCCATTTGATTTCCATAGTATTTCTCCGTTTCATTTATCGATACCGATATGGTCGCGTATATTTTAACGCATCGGAAAGAGATATTCTGTGTCAAATTCTACAAATGTCAAAAAGGAAGAGCGCGGCTCTTCCTTTTTAAGCAGTATCAGATCTCGTAGTCGTCCTCGAGCAGGTGCTCGCCGATCTTGTAGACGTTGCCCGCGCCCACCGTCAGTATAAGGTCGCCGGGCTCGGCTGTTTTTCTCAGATCCTCCTCGATCTCCTCAAAGGTCTTGAAGAACCTTGCGCCCTCGATCTTCTCGGCCAGGTCTGCCGAGGATATGCCGAGAATATTCTTTTCACGGGCGGCGAATATCTCCGCTAAATACACTATGTCGGCTCTCCTGAGCTGACGAACAAAGTCGTGGAACAGCGCCATGGTGCGGGTATAGGTGTGGGGCTGGAACACGACGATGGTGCGCTTATAGCCCAGCGACTCGACCGCGTCCAGCAGGGCTCTGACCTCTCCGGGATGGTGCGCATAGTCGTCGTAAACGTCGGCTCCGTTATACTTGCCCTTGAATTCAAAGCGTCTGCCCGCTCCCGAAAAACCGGCAAGGCCGTATTTGATGGCGGTGGGCTTTATGCCGAGGCATATGCTGGCCGCAGCCGCCGCAAGAGCGTTTTTCAGATTGTGCTCGCCGGGAACATGGATGCTTACGGTCTCAAGGAACTTACCCTTATACATGATGTCAAATTTTGTGAGCGAGCCGAGACGTATAACGTTTTTGGCATAGACGTCTGCCTTATTTGAAAGGCCGAAGGTAACGATGTTCCTGTCGAGCCCTTTCAGAGCGTCCATCGTGTTCTCGTCGTCATAGTTTGCCACAACATAGCCGTCCGCGGGAACGTGGCTTGCAAATTCGCGGAAGCTCTGCTTTATCTCCTCTATGCCGGAGAAGAAGTCGAGGTGATCTGCCTCGATGTTGAGTATCACCGCGACCGTGGGGTAAAACGCATGGAAGGAATTATAGTACTCGCAGGACTCCATGACTATGGTATCGCCCGCGCCTACCCTGTGCCCGGCCTTTAAAAGGGGCAGGGTCCCGCCTATCATGACAGTGGGGTCCTTCTCGGCTGCCATGAGTATGTGCGTGCACATTGAGGTCGTGGTGGTTTTGCCGTGGGTGCCGGAGATGCACAGGGCGTTTTTATAGCCCCGCATTATCGCCCCCCATGCCTGAGTGCGCTCAAAAACCGGAATACCCAGCTCGTGGGCGCGGATTATCTCGGGATTATCGTCATGGGCAGCCGCGGTGCGCACGATAAACTCCGTGCCGGGCGCGATGTTTTCCGCATCGTGGCCGATATATATGTTTATGCCCTTTTCCCTCAGGTGCGAGGTGCGCTCGCTTTCGGCGATATCGGAGCCGCTTATTATGAGCCCCGCGTCCTTCAGGACCTCCGCCAGAGGCGACATGGACACGCCGCCGATACCGATAAGGTGTCCCTTTCTGCCCTTGGATAAAAACTCGCTGAAATCCGACATATTAACTCCAATCGGCACATCCGTGCCTAATTTCATGCTTTATGATCTGTTTACAAAATTATGTTGATGTTGCTTTTCGTAAATGATATTATAATACTGTTAGTTGAACATTACAAGAATTAAAATTCTCTTGCTTTTAAGGTATATTTCAGATGGCTCAGATCAATCCCCCGAAATACGTCAGGCAGATACTCTTTGGCCTTCAGGCCAGAGGGCACCTTGCATACCTTGTCGGCGGCTGTGTTCGTGACGTGCTGATGGATATAAGGCCCCATGACTGGGATATATGCACCAGCGCCCTGCCGGAGGAAGTCCTCGAGCTTTTCCCCGGTTCAAAGCCCACAGGTCTCAAACACGGTACCGTCACCGTTATCATAGGAAGTCGTTCGGCCGAGGTCACTACCTTCCGAACCGAGGGCGATTACCGCGACCACCGCAGACCCGATTCCGTCACCTTTGTTTCCGACCTTATCACGGATCTGAGTCGGAGGGATTTCACCATGAACGCCATCGCGCTTTCCGCAGACGGCATGATATCAGATCCTTACGACGGAGTCAAGGACATTCAAAACCGTATCATACGCTGCGTGGGCGAGCCGAAGCTGCGCTTTACGGAGGACGCGCTGCGGATGTTCCGCGCCCTGCGCTTTTCCGCCCGTCTCGGCTTCACCATCGAATACGAGACCTGCGCCGCCATCGAGGCCTGCGCGCCCCTCGCCGCCGAGCTTGCTCCCGAGAGGGTCAGGGATGAGATAGAAAAGATCCTGCTCACCTCCCGTCCGGAGACAATGGGCGCCGCGATAAGCTTCGGGCTCATGAAAAGATACATACCCGGCTCGGGCTGGAAAACGCCGAACTTTTCCGACATCGCTTCCATGCCGCGCAAGGTCCTGCCGCGATGGGTCGCATTCAGTATCATGCTCCGGAAATACGGCTATATTCCCTCTGCGCGCGATTTTCTTGTCAGCCTGAGGCTCGACGGCCGCACCGTGCGCTGCTGCGCTGACGCGGAAATAATGCTGAGCGAAAATCCGCCGGAGGATACGCTGGGCTGGAAAAGGCTCCTGAACCGCTATGGCGTGGACTCGGTGAGCTGCGCCGTGCAGGCCGGTGCCGTCATCCTCGGCGTTGACCGCGAAAAGGAGCTCAAGGCGGTGCTCAAAAGCGGTGAGTGCTTCTCGCTCAAGCACCTTGCCGTCACAGGCGACGATCTGCTGAGTCTGGGTCTTAAGGGGCCGGAGCTGGGCGAGATGCTCAAGTTCCTGCTCGACTATGTAATGGAATATCCCGACAACAACAAACGTGAGATCCTGCTGGAGCTTGCAAAATACTCGGAGGAAAGCTGATGGCCCTTTCAATGGAAGAACTGAGCAGCCGCTGCCTTGACTGCCGCGCCTGCCCTCTGGGCGACACGCGCACAAAGCTTGTGTTCGGCGTGGGCAACGCCTCGGCCGACATCATGTTCATCGGCGAGGGTCCCGGCGAGCAGGAGGACCTGCAGGGCGTGCCCTTCGTCGGAAGAGCCGGAAAGCTCCTGGACGATATGCTCAGCATGATAGACCTCGACCGCAGCAAGGTATACATCGCCAACATCGTAAAATGCCGCCCGCCGAAAAACCGCGACCCCCTGCCTGAAGAGAAGGACGCATGCTGGCCGTGGCTACGGGAGCAGACAGAGATCGTAGACCCCAAGATAATTATATGCTTAGGCCGCATTTCCGCCACCGCTCTTATAAGCGAGGACTTCCGCATAACGCGGCAGCACGGACAGTGGTTTGACATAGGAGGCCGGAGGTATATGGCAATTTACCATCCCTCGGCGCTGCTTCGGGATGTTAACAAACGCCCGGAGACCTTTGCGGACCTGCGGGAGATCCGCAGCGAAATACGAAGGCTGTGTCCCGAGGTGTACAGATGATTTACGAGATTCATGAATACAAGGAGTCGGACGTTCCGTGGCTCAGGAGCCTGTGGCTTGAGGCCTTCGGAGATGAGCCGAGCCTTACGGACACTTTTTTCGAGCTGCTGCCATCAATGGGTGTCGGGCTCGTCGCTGAGTTTTACGGCGAGCTGTTCGGCGCGGCATATGTTCTGTACACGGAGCTGCACAGCCCCGGCAGACCGCCGAAAAAGGTCGCCTACATCTACGGCGTCGCGGTGGATAAGCAGGCGCAGGGTCAGGGCATAGGCGCGGAGCTTGTGCGGGCCTGCATGAGGTACGCCCGTATGCATGGCGCCGATATCTGCTGTACTCTGCCCGCGGAGCCCTCGCTGTACGGCTGGTATGCCAAAAGCTGCGGACTCGTTCCCGTAAGCTTCTGCGCCCTTGAGGAGATCCCGCCGTCTGACGGCGGCGCTGAAATACAGGAGCTCTACGCCGATGAATACAGCTACCGCAGGATAGACCTGCTCAAGGGGAAGCCGTACATCAGCCTGTATTATGACTGGCTCCGCTTTCAGGAGGCCATTTTCAAGACCTACGGCGGCGGCTTTTACGCATATAAGGGCGGCATCGCCTGCGGCTATCTCGACGGCGATACGCTTATGATAAAGGAAGCACTGAACGACGCCCCCGAGTTCATCCCCGCACTTTGCAGAAAGCTGGGAGCAAAAAAGGCCGTTGTCCGACGCGCCCGCAGCGAGGGTCAGCCGTACATCGCAGCCTTTGAAGAAAACGCTTATCCACCCGACACCGAGTGGAATTTAAGCTTGGATTAAGCAACGAAAAAGACATCGCCGAAGCGATGTCTTTTTCGTTATTTGACCGTAAATGAATAGACCGTGCGGCTGGTGAAAATCTCCCCCGCTTTGAGGACGCAGGAGGGAAAGTCCGGCCTGTTGGGGCTGTCTGGGAAAAACTGAGTTTCAAGGCACAGGCCCGAGTTTTTACCGTAGCGTGCCCCGTTCTTTCCTCTTCTCTCCCCCGTCGCGCCGCCGGCGTAAAACTGCACGGCGGGCATATCCGTCGCAGCGAGCATCACTCTGCCGCTTTCATTATCGCTGAGCATCGCGCAGAAACCGTTGTTGAGTACAAAGCAGTGGTCGTAAAAGCCGTTTTTGATCTCTCGGCTGTCGCGGAAGTCAAACTCCGTTCCCTCCACTGGGCATATCCCGCCCGTGGGTATGAGCTCGCCGTCTACGGGCAGATAGCAGTCGGCGTTTATGAGCAGTTCGTGGTTTAAAATATCTCCTTCGCCGCGGAGGTTGAAATAGCAGTGGTTTGTGAGGTTTATCACCGTGTCCCTGTCCGAGCTTGCGCCGTAGTAAATGAAAACATCGTTGTCCTCGGTAAGCTCATATGCTATGCGCACCGTTATATTTCCCGGGAAGCCGTCCCCTCCGTCGGGGTCGCGGATTTCAAAGATGACGCTGCTGCCCTCGGCGCTCACGGTATCAAAGCGGCGCTTGCTGAAGCCCGCTCCGCCGTGGAGCGTATTCTTCCCCTCGTTGGCGGTCAGCTTATATGTATTGCCGTCCAGCGAAAACTCGGCCCCCGCGATGCGGTTTGCGTATCTGCCCACGGCCGCTCCGAAATAGCCGTCGTTATCGAGATACTCCCCGGGTGTGTCATAGCCCAGCACGACGTCGCCCATGACTCCGTTTCGGTCGGGCACAACTATGCTCCGCACAGTTGCTCCCAGATCCATCACCTCGAGCCTCGCGCCCTGAGAATTTTCTATCGTATAAAGATAGTATTCACCGAAACTGCTTCTTGTTATTGACATTTTATCCACCTCTCAGGCAGTATACCTCAAAAAAAGCCGTCATGCAAAGGCCGGTTTTTACACCTGCCGGTAAAATTGCGTCAATTTTTGCGCAGTCTTAGTTAAAATATAATCACTCGGCCTGAAAAATCATTGATAAATCAGCATTTTTTGAAAGATACCGAAATTTCGTATGTTGACAAGCAGGAGCAATTGAATTAGAATGGGGGCTGTTATGACGTGACAAATAAATTATTATAAATGTAAAGAGGTATTGAGATGTTTAAAGTCGTACAAAAAAGATTTTTGAACGAGGCAAAGACCATCTGCCTGTTCGAGATCGAAGCTCCGCTGGTCGCAAAGCATGCGCAGGCAGGTCAGTTCGTCATCTTCCGTCTTGATGAGCAGGGCGAGCGCACTCCCGTCTCCGTTGCCGGCTATGACCGCGAAAAGGGCACCGTGACCGTTATGGTTCAGGCCGCAGGCCGCACCACCAGAATGCTCCACACCGTTGAAGAGGGCGATTACATCACCGACTTTGTCGGCCCTCTCGGCAAGGCCACCGAGATGGACGGTCTTAAGAAGGTCTGCGTCGTCGGCGGCGGCGTCGGCTGCGCCATCGCCTACCCCATCGCAAAGGAAATGCACGAAAGGGGCATCGAGGTCACCTTTATCGCCGGCTTCAGAAGCGCCGATATCGTCATCCTGAAGGATGAGCTCAAGGCCGCTTCCGACAAGCTCATCATGTGCACCGACGACGGCACCTACGGTGAAAAGGGCTTCACCACCCAGTATCTTCAGCAGGAGATAGACGCGAATATCGCCGAGGGCAAACCCCAGTTCGACCGCGTTATCGCCATCGGCCCCGACATCATGATGAAGTTCCTCGCCGACGTCACCCGTCCCTACGGCATCAAGACCATCATCTCCCTCGACCCCATCATGGTCGACGGCACCGGTATGTGCGGCGGCTGCCGCGTTATCGTCGGCGGCGAGACGAAGTTCGCCTGCGTTGACGGCCCCGACTTTGACGCGCACGAGGTCGATTTCGACTCCCTCATCAAGCGCGCGGCTTTCTATAAGACCGAGCAGGACGAGGCTTCACAGCATATCTGCAATATGACCGGAGGTAAGCGCAATGGCTAATATGAGAATGGATAAGAACCCGATGCCCGAACAGGATCCTCAGGTTCGCAAAAGAAATTTTGACGAGGTCGCTCTCGGCTACACCGAGGAGATGGCGATTGACGAGGCAAAGCGCTGCCTCAATTGCCACAATATGCCCTGCCGCAGCGGCTGCCCCGTTTCCGTACGCATCCCCGAATTCATCGCAAAGGTTGCCGAAGGCGACTTTGACGCCGCCTATGATATCATAACCTCAACAAACTCCCTGCCCGCGGTCTGCGGCCGTGTATGTCCGCAGGAGAAGCAGTGCGAGTCCAAGTGCGTCCGCGGCATCAAGGGCGAGCCCGTCGGCATCGGCCGTCTCGAGCGCTTCGTTGCCGACTACCATATGGCCAAGGCCGATAAGCCCGAGATAGTCCCTCCCGAGTCCAACGGCCACAAGGTCGCCATCATCGGCTCCGGCCCCTCCAGCCTCACCTGCGCGGGCGATCTGCGCAAGATGGGCTATGACGTCACCATTTACGAGGCCTTCCACAAGGCCGGCGGCGTTCTGGTCTACGGTATTCCCGAGTTCCGTCTGCCCAAGGACAAGGTCGTTGCTGTCGAGGTCGAAAACCTCAAGAAGATGGGCGTTGAGATCGTTACCGACGCCGTTATCGGCAAGGCTATGACCATCGACGAGCTGTTTGACGATTTCGGCTACGAGGCCGTTTACATCGGCTCCGGCGCCGGCCTGCCCCAGTTCCTGCACATCCCCGGCGAAAACCTGCTGGGCGTTTACTCCTCCAACGAATTCCTCACCCGCGTAAACCTCATGAAGGCTTACAGAGACGATTACGATACGCCCATTAAGCACCCCAAGGTGGTCGCGGTCGTCGGCGGCGGCAACGTTGCGATGGACGCCTCCCGCGTTGCCATGCGCCTCGGAGCTGAGCACGTCTACATCACCTACCGCCGCGGCAAGGAGGAGCTCCCCGCACGTCTCGAGGAGGTCGAGCACGCCGAGTCCGAGGGCATCGAATTCATGCTTCTCAATAACCCCGTCGCCATCCACGGAGACGAAAACGGCCACGTCACCGGCATTGAGCTCCAGAAGATGGAGCTCGGCGAACCCGATGAGAAGGGCCGCCGCCGTCCCGTTCCCGTTGACGGCTCCAACTGGATCCTCGACTGCGACGCGGTCATCATCGCGATCGGCACCAGCCCCAACCCCCTGATCCGCTCCACCACCAAGGGGCTTGAGACCACCAAGAAGGGCGGCATCCAGGCAGACGAGAACGGTCAGACCTCACGCGAGGGCGTGTTCGCCGGCGGCGACGCCGTTACCGGCGCTGCAACTGTCATCCTTGCAATGGGCGCAGGCAAGACCGGCGCCAAGAGCATAGACGAATACATAAAGAGCAAAAGCAAGTAATCGAGCATTATGAATATCAGAAATCTCCGATGCAAATTGCATCGGAGATTTCTTGTTTGTTACTTAATAAACAATTGCCTGTTTGTTGAATATTTTGCCTGTATCCGCGCAATTTTTTTATTTCCGGCGTAAAATATGCATTTTGACTATTGAATTTTGATAAGTATTGTTGTACAATAAGTGCCGTATTTTAAATCAATTCCGGAGCTTTTCACTGTTTTTTTGCTCCTTCACAAAAACGAAAGGACTGATATTATGAATCGAGCCCAGTTTCAGGTCTATCTTGACGCTAATCCCAGTGCAAAGCTTCGTGACATCGTTTCGCAGATGCTGTACGACGATATCGTGTCCCTTCACATAGCCCCGGGCACAAAGCTCAATGTCAACAGCATAGCCTCCAGCCTTGGCATATCCCGCACCCCCGTTGCCGAGGCCATTGTCAACCTGTGCGACATGGGCTTCGTTGTATCAAAGCCCGACACAAGCGGATTCTTCGTCATCGATCTCAACCTCAGCGATATGATAGACCTGTATGACGTGCGCGCCGCCATTGAATGTGAGGCGGCCGCCCTCTGTACGGAGAGGGCTGACAGTGCCACCGTCAGTGAGCTGGACAGGCTGGCAAATGAATTTGCCGAATGCGTTATCCGCAAGGACTCTGACGGCATGATTGCAACGGATATGCCCTTCCACAGCCTTATCGTAAGCTCCTGCGGCAACCGATACATCCAGAAATGCTATGATATGCTGCTGCCAAACCTGACAATGTATCAGTCTTCGATGATAAAATTCATCAGCAGATCGGGCGAAAACCCCTGGTCATCCAGCGTCATATATAACCATATTGCCGTTGTCGAAGCTATAAAGATGCACATTCCCGACCTCGCAAAGCAGGCTATGGCAGATCACGTCACCTCCAGCCTTAACTTCACGATGTTCTCCGGAGGCGGCAGCGATCCCTTTGCCACCGTAAGGAAGGCAAAAGCGGCAAAAAAGTGAGAGCTTTTCAAAGCTCTCACTTTTTTATATCATTTAAGAATCTGCGGTTGTACTTCATACCGGCATATTTTGTTATACGGTCTATGTATATCGCGTCATACGCTCCGCCGACCGCTCCCACTATGGGTATGCCCTGCAGGAATTTCATATACAGCAGTTCCTTTGAAAGTCCCTCCGCCGCGATCTTTATCTCCGTTTCCATGGTCTCGGAATCCGGCTCCGCGCCGTTTTCGATAAAATAGTTCACTCGGTCGTCGGCTGCGCGCAGCTCGTCTCCGTACCGCACTCCGGCGCCGATAAGCAGCAGGATAAAGTACTTTTCCCCGAGCTCATCGTAGTTGTATCCGTAGCTGAGGGCCACCTCGTACAGGCTCTTGAGCAGCATGGCCGTGAACAGCGGGATGTCGGGTATGCCTATGCCGAACAGTCCCATGCCTATCCCCGACAGGCCGGACATAAGGGTGTTTTTCGTCTTCGAGCCCTCCGCAGCCCTGCATGCCTCCTTCAGCGCTCTCGCGCTGGGGTTATTCGCGGCAATAGTCCTTCTGACCCTGCTGCTGCGCTCGATATCCCTGCGGTTATAGGTTTTTTCGATTACAGCGGCACCCTTTTCAAACACAAGCTCAAAGGCCTTGGCAAAGGCGGCATCAAGAGTGCTTTGAAGCTTTTCCGGCACCTTCGATTCAAGCATCCGGTTGAGCTTGCTGTCCTGCCGTCCCGCTCTGTCCCTGAGAAATTTATCTTCCGCCGCAAGCTGCTTTGACCACTCGCGTTCATAATCATTCATAAGCTCACTCCCTTATGCTGGCTTACTTCATTATACACCAATCCTTAAAAAAACAAAAGATTCGGCATTATTCCCAACAGTCGGTCCTGCCCTCCAGCCCGATGGAGGAGGACTTGAACACGGGATCCCGGCCCTCCGCACGCTGGCGCTTATAGTCCTTGAGAGCCGCAAAAGCGTGGCGGCCGAGAATTATGATCACAGGCACGTTTATGATGACCATGAATGCCTGAAGCATATCCGCGGTATCCCATACCACTCCGGCGGAGAGGATAGCGCCGACGAAGACGAGAGCCGTCGCAGCAAGGCGGAAGCAGGTCATAAACGCTTTGCCCGGACTGCGCTTCAATATGAATTTCAGGCAGCCTTCGCAGTAATAGTAGTTGCCGATGAGGGTCGTGAAGGCAAACAGGCTCATCGCCGCAGCGATAAAGATTGGGCCGAAATCGCCGAGCGCCATACCCATTGACTGCTGCACATACGCAGCTCCCGCCACATCGGCGCCGAGGCCGTCAGGATTTGCGCACATGCACATGAGGGCAGTCGCGCTGCAGATGAGCAGCGTATCAATGAACACCGACAGCATTTGCACAAGTCCCTGCTTCGCAGGATGCGATACCTCGGCTGTCGCGGCCGCGTTGGGAGCCGAACCCATACCGGCTTCGTTTGAGTAAAGTCCGCGCTTGATGCCCCACATCACGCAGGAACCGGCAAATCCGCCGAATACGGCTTCAAAATCAAAGGCGGATACAAAGATGTTCTTTATAACCGTTGGAACCGCACTGATGTTCATGATGATGACCAGCAGGGAAACCAGAACATAAATGACCCCCATAACCGGCACCAGCACGCCGGTGATTTTGGTAAGGCGCCTGCCGCCGCCCAGAACGCACACGGCAAACAGCGCGGCGAGTATGGCTCCGATGATGATCGGAGTTGTCTTTTTGTCATAGAAGCCGAAGCCCGAAAAGGTGTCCTGAGTGTTGAAGGAGGCCAGCATATTGTAGCCCACGGCGTAGGTCAGGATGAGCACAACGGCGAATATGACGCCCAGCCACCGCTGTTTCAATGCGTCCTGCATATAATAGGATGGGCCGCCGAAGCTTGCGCCGTCCTTATCCTTTCTCTTGTATATCTGCGCAAGGGTGGATTCCACGAAGGCGGAGGCTCCGCCGAGTATCGCCGTGATCCACATCCAGAAGATCGCGCCGAAGCCACCCAGACATATCGCCGTCGACACGCCGATGATGTTTCCGGTGCCCACTCGGGAAGCGGTGGAAACCATGAGCGCGCCGAAGGATGAGACAGCTCTCTTGTCCTTGGGCTTTTCGCTGACGACCCGTACAGACTCGCCGAAAAGGCTGAACTGTATCAGGCCGGTGCGGATGGTGAAGTACAGTCCGGCGGCCACAAGGATCAGCGGTACTATGTACGGCTGATAAAGAAAACCGCTTATGGCGCTTACAACGCCGTCAATTTTTTCTATCATTGTTCTCCCTGTCCTTTTGTTTATATTTGATCCGATTTAACATTATAGTCACATTTGCGCCCGACTGCAAGCTTTTGCGGCTCATGCCTGCATGAAAAGCCCGTTTTTTGCGCTCTTGCACGCGGCACTATTCATTCTGCTTGTTATTACGGAGGGATGATGATATAATTTAAATCACTTATGGTGATGATATGAAAAACGCAGAAAAGAAACTGAATATAGATTATGCCTCCCTGCACGCGGTATACTGGACCTTAAGCGGAGTTATATTCTGCTTCACGACCGTCTTCCTTCAGTTTAAGGGCTATTCAAATTACGGGATCGGGATAATTTTTGCTCTCGGAAACATTTTAGGCTTCGTGCTTCAGCCACTTGTCGCCGGCTACGTCGACCGCAGCAATAAAAGGGCGCTTTTGGGATGCATAAGGATAACCGCCGTGCTGTCGCTTCTGCTCATGCTGGTGGTGCTCATGCTTCCGAAGAGCTGTCTGCCGTTGACCGCCGCATATGTTGTTCTGCTCGCCGGCAACACGCTTTTGCAGCCTCTGTGCATCTCCCTTAGCTTTTACCTTGAAAGCTGGGGCTACCGCATCAATTTCAGCGTCGCGCGCGCAGTGGGCTCCCTTGCCTACTCGCTGTGCACCGTGGTGCTCGGAATGCTCGTCCAGTCGGTCAGCGAAAATGCGGTTCCTGTCGCATACATCGTGTTTTCCTTTATACTCGGGCTTCTTACCCTGCTGTTTTCCGTAAAGGAGAAGCAGCACAGCACGGTATTGGATACTTCCGCCGCCGGTGACGCGGAAAAGCCCAGCGGCATTGTTGAATTCTTTCGTGAAAACAGGCGCTTCACGCTTTTCCTCGCAGGAACCGCTCTGCTGTACTTTACACACGCACTCATATGCAACTTCATGATCGAGTTCATACGCAATATCGGCGGCGACAGCGCCGACCTCGGAAACGTCATAGCCTTCATGACGCTGACCGAGGTGCCCGTAATGCTGCTGTTCCCACGCCTGACGCGCCGATTCCGCTGCTCAAGCCTGCTGAGATTTGCGGTCATAATGTTCACTGTAAAGGAGCTTATCATATATCTTGCTCCGAATATCGCGGTTTTATATGCCGCCGAGCTGCTTCAGGCATTCTCCTTCGCCATTTTTGTCCCCGCGTCGGTACGCTATGTCGATGAGGTCATCGTAAAGCGCAATGCTGTCAAGGGTCAGGCCTTTGTCACGACCATGATAACCCTCGGAAGCATCTTCGCGAGTTATATCGGCGGGCTGCTCCTGGATAACAGCTCCCCCTCCTTCACCCTGCTGACGGGCGTTATCGTCTCCGCAGCAGGCACGCTCGTCATGCTGTTCGCTATCCAAAAAACAAAATAAGAAATCCCGTCGGGCGCTTCAGCGCAGTCCCGCCGGGATTTTTAGATCTCAGTTCTCAATTACTTTGCCTGGATCGCCGCCTCTATGGCTGCTGCCTTATCCGCGGGTACAAGGCCCTTGCTGGTGACGAGATCAAATATCTCGCCGCAGGTTTTCTTGTAGAAAAGTTTAAGGGGATACTTCAGGAGGTTGGGCGCATACTGCTGGCAGAGCTCTCTGCCGCCGTTGACTTCAAAAAAGTCCTTTACCGTCATGCTTTTAAAATCCATTGACATTCTCCTTTCGTCTTGGACAGGGGAATTGAACAGTCGTCTGACCCGAGTCTGTTTTTTTCGCTTTTCATATTGATGGGTGCCGATCCGTCAAACCCGATGGACAGACCGTCCATCTTCAATTATAGCCCTGCCTTGCGGCAGGGCTTAATAATGTCGATTATTTATCAGCGTAGCGCTCGTTGAATGCCTTCTCCAGAGCGGCTGCCTCTTCCGCGGTGCAGCGGCCGAGCTTGATGCAGGTGCCGACAACGTCGCCGGCGAGCTTGTTGTAGTAGGGTTTGTACATGATGCTGGGGAGCTTTGCGATCTTGGGAGTGAACTCCTTGAAAAGCTCTACGCCGTTATACTTTTCCAGAAAATCCTTGCCGAGAGTCTCTTTAAAAACTGCCATTGCTATTCTCCTTTTAAATCCTTTTTAGTAGCAAGTATGAGGGACGGCTCATCCGTCCACCACGTTTACAAATATATGTTACACATCCGTGATTAATTTGTCAAGACATCGTATCGCCGGCAATGATATTTTCGACATTTTATACAAATTCTTGCTTTAAATTTCTCAATCAGTTTTTTTCGGGTGAAAATCCGGCTCCGTTCCTTTTATCAGGCGGGATATATTGCCACGGTGCATGAACACGACCAGCGCCGCCGAAAACACGTTCATCATGATAATTTCTTCTCCCGCCAACGTAAGCCACGAGGCAAGCGGCAGACTGACGGCCGCCGTGACCGAGCCGAGGGAAACCTTCCGGCTTATGGCCGCCGTCGTAAAAAACACCGCCATTATAATGCCCAACACCGGCAGCCCCGTCATGAGTCCGAGCGCCGCGCCCACCGATACGCCCTTGCCGCCGCGAAATCCGAAATACAGCGGAAAGCAGTGGCCGATTATACAGAACGCACCTGCTACAGCCTTGCCCGCGCCGCCCATAAAATATTCGCCCAGGAGCATGGCAGCCACCGTTTTAAGCATATCCAGAAGCAGCGTCGCAAGTCCCGCCTTGAGCCCGTACACACGCGCCATGTTCGTCGCGCCCGCGTTGCCGCTGCCATACAGACGCACATCTCCGCCGCAGCAGCGACGTGACAAAGGTATCGACGCGCAGAAGGAGCCTAAGAGATATGCGATCAGAGCAATAAGTATGATTTTCATCGCAGACCCTCCGATACTTCAAATTTTTTAATTTATTATATCAAATTTTTGAAGTATTGCAATAGTAAAATTCACATATTTTCGCCCGGGAGCAAAAATACAAGCGGTAAGCACAATATGCCAAGAGTATTTTATCCATAAAAGAGGCGATAAAATCACCCCGCTTAAGCTCGGCTTTGCACAGCGCGGCTGTCAGCAGAGCTTGTGAAATATTTTCGTGACTTTGAATTAATTAAGTATTCAACGACGTTTTTTTGTGATAAAATTCAACATAAGAACATAAGGAGGTCTGTTATGCGCCTTAAAAAACGCCCTATCGCCCTGCTCCTTGCCGTTTTGATGCTCGTTTCACTTTGCGGCTGCGACCCCATGTCCCTGCTGCCGTCCGATTACGACATTGCAAAGCTTGAGCGCGCCTTCAGCGGTGTGGATATAAACAGAGATGAGACCATCACATTTGATCAGATCGAATACTCCCGACCGGATGTCGACGCCATGAAGCGGCTTGGCGGCGATATTGAAAAGCTTCTGGACGAGCACGCTTCTCGCAAGGATATAGTGAGTTCGCTCGATGATTTTTTGGATATGTACACGAATTTCAGCACGATGACGGTGCTCGCGGGCATATACAACGACCTTGACGTAAATAATGAGTACTATGCCGAGGAGTACAGCTATTGCAGCAGTATGTGGGGCGAGGTACTGCGAATTTTTGACGATGTGATGCTGGCCTGTTCAAATTCACATATGTATGCCTTCCTCGACGCCAATTATTTCGGCGGATTTTTGGAGGAAAGCTACAGCTACGAAGACGGCTACATTCCGGACGACGAGCTGGTGGAACTCCAGACAAAGGAAAGCAAGCTTCTGAATGATTACCGCAGGCTGCTGATAGATCTCTACGCTTCCGACAGCTATGACATATATGAGGAGTATAACGGGCCTGTCGCCGAGATCTACATAGAGCTTGTGAAGCTCCGCCGCGCCATTGCCGAGTTTATCGGCTACGACAGCTATATTGAATACGCATATGACGGCTTCGGCAGAGAATATGAGCCTGACGACCTCGACGAATACACAGACGCTGTCAAGCAGAAGCTCGTTCCCCTATATAAGGAGCTTAGCGGGACGGGCACGTTCGACGATATGTATTACGAGCTGCGCGAGCTCAGCGAGGATGAAACACTGAGCGTGCTGAGCGCCGCTGTTCAAAAGATGGGCGACGGCGTGTATGAGCCCATGCTGTTTATGAAAAACAGCGGTCTTTACGATATAAGCGCCAGCGACTCCAAGCTCGACAGCTCATACGTCATATATCTGGACGACTATGATGTACCCTATCTTTTCTCCAAAACCTACGGTTACTCCGACGATATCCTTACCGTCGGGCACGAATTCGGGCACTTTGTTGACTATTACATCAATTACGGCGTTGACATGAGCAACGATTCCGCCGAGATGTTCTCTCAGGGCATGGAGTACCTGCTTTTGGAGTACATCGACGACGAAGACCTTGCCGCGGAGCTCACAAGATTCAAGATGCTCGACGCACTTTATCTTTACGTCAGCCAGCTCAGCTTAAACGAATTTGAGGAACGGGTATATGAGCTGAGCGATGAAGAGCTCACCGTCGATAACATAAACTCCATCTATGCCGAGGTCGCCGCGGAATACGGCTACGCCGACGAATATGACGCAGATCTGCTGCCATATCTCTGGATCGATATTTCTCACCTGTTTATACAGCCCTTTTACGTCATAAGCTACTGCGTGTCCGACAGCGCCGCGTTTGGGCTGTACGAGCAGGAGCTCGGCCAAGCCGGCAGCGGGCTTGACGCATACCTCAGCCTCGTGGACGTCAGCGATGAGTACGGCTTCCTCGAGCTGCTTGAAAACGAGGGCCTGTCCTCCCCGCTCACCGCCGATACGATAGACCGCATTGCCGTGACCCTGAGAAACAGGATCGCCGCATGATCACAGCGAAGAATATCCCCTGTCAGATTTTAAAAGCGGAGCTTAATGATAATGATAATATCGGCGTCCGAGGACGCCGATAATTTACGGAGCAAAAAATGAATTCCCTTGACAGAATAGAGCTTTTTGAAAAAATGCCCGTTAAAAGGGCGGTCATAAAGCAGATCATGCCCGCCGTTGCGGCTCAGATGGTCGCGGTCATATACAGCCTTGCGGACACATATTTCGTCGGCATGCTAAACTCCCCCGCTCAGACCGCGGCGGTCACCGTCGTAGCGCCATGCTTCATCATGCTGACAGCCGTGGCGAATCTGTTCGGTGTGGGCGGGTCAAGCCTTATTGCGCGTAAACTCGGCCAGCGCCTTGAGCGCGAGGCGCGTGAGGTCTCGGCCGTGACATTCTGGTGGGGGCTTATTTCGGCGGCGGTGTTCTGTATGCTGTTTGCGGCGCTGGAGCGGCCGGTGCTCGTTCTGTGCGGAGCGGACAGCCGCAGCTTCGGATATGCGCTCCGCTACGCAAGATGGGCTGTAGTGCTCGGCGGACTGTTCACCGTGTCAGCCTCCGTTTCGGCAAACATCATACGCGCCGAAGGCAGCGCCGGAACTGCCTCACGCGGTCTGGCGCTCGGCGGCATATTGAACATTCTTCTCGATCCCCTGTTCATTCTCCCCGAGTTTCTCGGTATGGGAGCCGAGGGCGCGGGACTGGCCACGGCACTTTCAAACGTCATAAGCTCCCTGTTCCTTCTCGTGTGCCTTATCCGCAGGCGGCAGTCGGTCATATGCATAGACCCAAGGCTCGTAAGGAAAACACGCGATCACATCAAGCCTATCCTGTCAATAGGCTTTGCCTCGGCCATACAGCTTATGCTCACAATGGTCGGCGTGGCGGCTCAGGCTAAGTTTGTTTCCGCCTACACCACCGAGGCGGTGGCCGCTCTGGGCATCGTGAAAAAGCTCGATCAGCTTCCGCTGTATTTCACCATCGGCGTCTCCATCGGTCTGCTGCCCCTGCTCGCTTATAACCACGCCGCCGGAAACGAGCAGAGGCGCAGCGACGCTTTCCGCTTCGGCTGCACGCTGTCCGTATCCGTCGCGGCGGCCTGTGTCATAGTCTACGAGATCTTTGCCCCGCAGCTTGCGGCTTTGTTTATCGATGATGCCCTCACCGTCGATTACGCCGCCGGCTTTTTGCGGCGCATGGTGCTGGCTATGCCGCTGATGGCGCTGGCGCATCCCTTCATAACGCAGTTCCAGGCGATGGGCAGGGTCAAGGAGTCTCTTATCTGCTCCATGCTGCGAAAGGGCG
>CALZAG010000004.1 GCA_945613045.1 uncultured Clostridia bacterium
TATCATGCGCTGCGTCGATAAGCTTGACAAGATAGGAGCCGTCAAGGTGCGCCAGCTTCTGATGGACGAGCTTCATATGTTCTCCCACAAGGCCGACGACGTTATGGATTTCATGGCGATATCCGGAACAAACGCCGAGGTCATCGCGGGTCTTGAGCGCTATCGCGGCATGAACGAGCTGTTCGACGAGGGGCTGGAGGAGCTCATAACGGTCACGAAATATCTCTCGGACTTCGGCGTTCCCGAGGAGAATTTCACCGTTGACCTGTCTATCGCCCGCGGTCTGGATTACTACACCGGAACCGTCTACGAGACCGGGATGACAGAGCATCCGGAGATTGGCTCCATTTGCTCCGGCGGCAGATACGACGATCTTGCCGGTTATTACACCGACAAGAAGCTGCCCGGTGTGGGCATCTCCATCGGCCTTACAAGGCTTTTCTATGTTCTTAACGAGCAGGGGCTGCTGTCGGATGAGACTGTCTCCGCTCCGGCGGACGCGCTCGTTATCCCGATGACGGAGGAGCTCGGCTGCGCCATCTCCGCCGCGACCGTCCTGCGTGACGCGGGCGTGCGCACCCAGCTTTACTGCGAGAAGAAGAAATTTAAGGCGAAAATGAGCTATGCCGACAAGCTCGGCATACCATATGTCGTGCTCATCGGCGAGGATGAGATAGCCGAGGGCGTCGTTGCCGTGAAGGATATGCTCAGCGGCCGGCAGCAGAAGCTCAGCCCCGAGGCGGCTGCTGCGTTTATTAAGAATGCTATGGATGAGCGCGCACTTGCAGCGGTCATCAAGGAATAATGGAGGCATATATATGACACAGTCCCGTACACATACCTGCAATGAGCTCCGCATAGATAATGTCGGAGAAAAGGTCAAAATAGTCGGCTGGATGGAAAATGTCCGCGAGGTCGGCCAGAATTTCGCGTTCGTCGTCGTCCGCGATTTCTACGGCACCACTCAGGTGGTCGTCGAGACCGAGGATATGATGAAGATAGTCAAGTGCATCAACAAGGAAAGCGTTATTTCCGTTGAGGGCACCGTGCGTGAGCGCGACAGCAAAAATCCCAGACAGGCCACCGGCGATATCGAGGTCGTGCCCGAGAATATCGAGGTGCTTGGCCGCTGCCGCTATAATGAGCTGCCGTTCGAGATAAACCGCAGCCGCGAGGCCGACGAGACCGCGAGACTGAAGTACCGCTATCTCGACCTGCGCAATCCCGCGGTCAAGCAGAATATCATCCTGCGCTGCAATGTTGTTGCCGCCCTGCGCAAGGCCATGACGGAGCACGGCTTCCTTGAGATCACGACACCCATACTCACCGCCTCCTCCCCCGAGGGCGCGAGGGACTATCTTGTCCCCGCAAGGAAGCACCCGGGCAAGTTCTACGCCCTGCCTCAGGCACCCCAGCAGTTCAAGCAGCTGCTCATGACCTCGGGCTTTGACCGCTATTTCCAGATAGCCCCCTGCTTCAGGGACGAGGACGCGCGCGGCGACCGCTCCCCGGGTGAGTTTTATCAGCTCGATATGGAGATGTCCTTCGCCTGCCAGGACGACGTTTTTGCGGTCATCGAGGACGTCCTGCCTCCCATTTTCGCCAAATACGGCACCTATGATATAGCAAGCGAGGCCCCGTTCAGGCGTATCGGCTTTGAAGAAGCCATGGAAAGATACGGCTCGGATAAGCCCGACCTGCGCATAGACCTCGTTGTCGAGGATATAACGGGACTCGTTCAGGGCACGGAATTTCCGCCCTTTGCCGAGGGCAACACCGTCAAGGCCATCGTCGTCAGCGGCTGCGAGCTGACCCGCAAGCAGATTGACAAGCTCTGCACCGACGTTGAGGTGCAGGCCGGCGCAAAGCCCTATTGGTTCAAGGTCGACGAAAACGGCGAGCTTGCAGGCGGCGTTGCAAAGTTCCTTCAGGACAGAAAAGAACAGCTTGCCGAAAAGCTTGACCTCAAGCCCGGCTGCCTTGTGGGCGTCACTGCGGGCAAAAAGGCCGCGGCGCAGAAGACCGCGGGCGTCATGCGCAAGATGCTCGGCGCCGCCGTTCCCGGACATATGGACAAGGAGCGCTATGAGTTCTGCTGGATCGTCGACTTCCCCATGTACGAGATCGGCGAGGAGTCCGGCGAGCTTGAGTTCTGCCATAACCCGTTTTCCATGCCCAACGGCGGCCTTGAGATCCTCGAGAAGGCCGAGCGAGGCGAGATAGATCCTCTCACGATCACCGCGTATCAGTACGATCTGGTCTGCAACGGCGTGGAGCTGTCCTCCGGTGCTGTGCGTAACCACGATCCCGAGATAATGATAAAGGCCTTTGAGATGGTGCGCCTCGGCGAGGACGACGTCAAGGCCAAGTTCCCCGCCATGTACAACGCATTCTGCTACGGCGCTCCCCCTCACGCGGGCATCGCCCCGGGCGTCGACCGCATGGTCATGCTGCTTGCCGGCGAGGACTCCATCCGCGAGATCATACCCTTCCCAATGAACAAGAACGCTCAGGACATCATGATGGGCGCTCCCTCCGCCGTCGAGCAGAAGCAGCTTGACGAGCTGCACATTGCAGTGACCTGCGAAGAGGAAGAGTGATAAAGCCTGGAGCCAAGGCGGGTGATTTTTGATGTTAGCTACAATAAGGTCCCTCGGCGTAAAGGGGGTCGGCGGCTACGGGGTCTCGGTGGAGGTGTTCGTCTCCAACGGGCTTGTGAACTTCGATATCGTCGGCCTGCCGGACACGGCGGTCAAGGAAGCCCGCGAAAGGGTGCGCGCCGCGATAAAATCAAACGGCTTCAAATTCCCCGTCAGCCGCGTCACCGTGAACCTCGCGCCCGCCGACACCAAAAAGGCGGGCACGGTGTACGACCTGCCGATAATGCTCGGCATCCTCGCGGCGACGGGCATAATAAAGCAGCCCAGGCCCCATACCGCGTTTTTCGGCGAGCTGTCCCTCAACGGTGAGCTGCGCCCGGTAAACGGCGCGCTGCCCATGGCTGTCGCCGCTGCGCGGGAGGGCGTAAGGGAGCTTTTCGTCCCTGCGGACAATGCCCAGGAGGCGGCGTATGCCGACGGCGTTGCCGTATACCCCGTGTCAAACGTCTCGGAGCTGATAGCGCATCTGCGGGGCGAGTTTCTTATAAAGCCCATGGCGGCGCCGGAGCTGTGCGCCGACGATCTTCGCTATCCCGATTTTTCCGACGTCAAGGGCCAGGAGAACGTCAAGCGCGCGATGGAAATCGCCGCCGCGGGAGGGCATAACATCCTCATGGTCGGCCCGCCGGGCGCGGGCAAGAGCATGATGAGCAAGCGCCTGCCCGGCATACTTCCGGATATGACGAAGGAGGAGATGCTGCGCTCGACGGAGATATACTCCGTTGCGGGACTGACGGGAAAGAATAACCCCATTATTGCGACAAGGCCATTCCGCGCCCCGCATCACACCGTTTCGCCCACGGCTTTGTCCGGCGGCGGCACCGTGCCGCGCCCGGGCGAGATAAGCCTTGCCCATAACGGCGTGCTGTTTCTCGACGAGCTGCCGGAATTCCGCAAGGATGTTCTGGAGGTGCTCCGCCAGCCTTTGGAGGACGGCGAGGTGACGGTATCCCGCGTCGCCGGAAGCGAGACCTTCCCGTCAAACTTCATGCTTGTGTGCGCGATGAACCCCTGCAAATGCGGATGGTACGGCCATCCCTCGGGACGCTGCCGCTGCTCGGCGAACGAGGTGCGCGCATATCACAGCCGCATATCCGGCCCGCTGCTCGACAGGATAGATATTATCGTCGAGGCCCCGGCGCTGGAGTATGAGGAGCTTAAAAACCGCGCTCCGGCAGAAAGCTCGGCCGAGATAAAAAAGCGCGTCAATAAGGCCAGAGCGCGCCAGCAGGAGCGCTTTGCCGGAACGGACATCGCAAGCAACGCGGACATGAACACAAAGGCGCTCAACACATACTGCGTCCTGACGCCCGAGTGCGAGGAGCTCATGCGTCAGGCCTTTGACAGCATGGGGCTCACCGCGAGAAGCTACGACCGCATCCTGCGTGTGGCACGCACCATCGCCGATCTTGAGGGTGCGGAGGATATCGGCGCCGAGCACATAGCCGAGGCGATACAGTACCGCACCTATGATTTCAGGGACGGTCTGTAAGCCGGCTCAGACATAAAAAAACAGCGCCCATCGGCGCCGCAAAACACATATATAAACGAAATGACCCTTGACTGCGCGGTTTCTTTACACCGTTTTTATAGCAGTCAAGGGTCATTTCTCCGAATTCTTAGTATCTAACATCATTGGTTACCTCTCTTTCTGCGGAATGGACGCCGCCTGTCACCGGAACATAAATTCAAAACACTTAACTTATCTGTATTTCCCATAGGCGGGATACGCTGTGTGTTCCTGTTCTCTTAATATTTTGACTTCGGCGCCGTTCCCTCACTTCCGGACGATCTCCGGTTCATGAGGGCTTATTAGTTGTACATCGGTATCACCCTTTCTGATTATATGATAGCAGGGCGGGAAGCGCTTTTCAAGAGTCAAACTTTACGAATTTAAAGAGCGAAATTTGTTCATGGCTCCGAACTTTGCAAAACCGCCCTCCTAACTTGTTGACAAGGCGTTTCGGGGCTTGTATAATATAAGTGTTGTGAGCCAAAATTTCAGGCGTCCGCAGGCTGTAGGTCTGCGGATTTCTTGCGTTCGGCTCAAAACGGTGCTATAATCGACCCTTGTACTGAACAATTAATTTTTCGGGAGAAAACACATGATAAACGATATTATCCTTCTCAAGCTCGGCGAGATCGTGCTCAAGGGCCTCAACCGCCGCTCCTTTGAACAGAAGCTCATGGGCAATATAAAGCGCCGCCTCGAGCGCATCGGAAATTTCAGGACATACCTGATGCAGTCGACGGCCTATATTGAGCCCGTTGACGATACGAGCGATATGGACGCGGCCTTCGAGGCTATGACGAAGGTGTTCGGCATCGCATCGGTAAACCGCGCCGCCGGCTGCGAAAAGGAGCCGCGGAAGATAGCGGAGCTTGCCGTGAGCTATCTCCGGGACGATATGCTCAGCGCGGGAAGCTTCAAGGTCGAGTGCAAGCGCAGCGATAAGCGCTTCCCCATGACGAGCATAGAGCTTGCCCAGTTCGTCGGCGGCGAGCTGGCCGAGGCATATCCAAGCTGCACCGTGGACGTCCACGAGCCGGAGCTGACCGTGCACGTTGAGATACGCGATCTGGCGGCCTATGTCCACGCTGCGCCCACCCCCGGTGCGGGCGGTATGCCCGTCGGCTGCAACGGCGTGGGCGTGACATTGCTGTCCGGCGGCATCGACAGCCCGGTATCGACGTATATGATAGCAAAGCGCGGCGTGCGCCTTATACCCGTGCACTTTTTCTCCTTCCCCTATACCTCCGAGCAGGCGAAGCAGAAGGTCGTGGAGCTTGCCGAGCTCCTGACGGTCTATTGCGGCGAGATGACGATTGAGGTAGTGCCCTTCACCCACATTCAGGAGGAGATACGCGCCAAGTGCCCCGAGGAATACTTCACGCTCATCATGCGCAGATTCATGATGCGCATCGCCCAGAGGATAGCCGAGGCAAACGGAGCCAAAGCCATCGTCACCGGCGAAAACCTCGGACAGGTTGCAAGCCAGACCATGGAGGCCATGGCCTCGACTCAGGCGGTGACGGAGCTGCCCGTGCTGCAGCCGCTCATCGGTATGGACAAGGAGGAGATAGTCAGGCTCGCCCGCAGGATAGGCACATTTGATACGTCCATCCTGCCTTATGAGGACTGCTGCACCGTGTTCACACCCAAGCACCCCAAGACCAAACCCAAGGTGCATGAGGTCGCGGCGCTCGAGTCGGTGCTGGATATCGAGGGCCTCGTTGACGAGGCGCTAAGCGGCATTGAAAGGATAAAGGTGGGACAATGAGCAGGGTATATAATGCGGAGATACTCTCCGTCGGCACAGAGATACTTCTCGGCCATACTACGAACACCGACGCTCGGGACATATCCCTCATGCTGTCGGAGATAGGAATAAACGTAAAATACCACACCGTGGTGGGGGATAACCCGCAGCGGCTTGCCGAATGCATCGATATCGCCCGCGGCAGGGCGGATATAATCATCTCCACCGGCGGCCTCGGGCCGACCTGCGACGACCTTACAAAGCAGCTTCTCGCAAAAGCCTTCGGGCTTGAGCTCAAAATGAATGAATATGAAAAGGCCTGCCTTTACGATTACCTCACCAACCGCGGCTACAGCAGGGAGATGACGGAGAACAATCTCCAGCAGGCCATGCTGCCGGAGGGCTGCACCGTTTTCCACAACGACTGGGGCACGGCTCCCGGCTGCGCCTTTGAAAAGGACGGTACGACGGTCATCATGATGCCCGGGCCTCCCAAGGAGTGTAACGCCATGTTCCGCACCTGCGCGATGCCGTATCTGCGCTCCCTTTCCGATGAGCAGATCGTTTCTCACGCCGTCCATGTTTTCGGTATGTCCGAAAGCGCCCTCGACCAGCTTTTCCGCGACGAGATGAACGCCATGACAAACCCCACCATGGCCCCCTACGCCAAGGAGAGCGACTGCCTGCTTCAGATAACGGCGAAGGCCGGCAGCGTTGAGGAGGCGGAGGAGATGATGAGGCCCGTCATCGACCATGTATGCTCCGTGCTCGGCGACGTTGTGTTCGGCATCGACCTTGATAGCGTCGAGGAGCGGGTGATGCAGCTTTTAAGGGAGAAGAAAATGACCTTCTCCGCGGCGGAAAGCTGCACCGGCGGCGAGATAGCAAAGCGCTTTACCGACATGGCCGGAGCCAGCGAGTTTTTCCTCGGCGGAGTCACGACCTACACAAACGGCGCAAAGTCCAGGCTTCTCGGCATCGACCCCGCGCTCATTGAGGAAAAGGGCGCGGTGAGCTTCGAGGTCGCAAAGGAAATGGCCGAGCGCGTGAGAGCGCTCATGGGCAGCGATATGGGCGTCGGAGTGACCGGCCTTGCCGGCCCCGACGGCGACGGCGTGCACGAGGTAGGCACGGTGTTCGTGGCGCTTGCCACCGCCGACGGCACCTTCGTTCGTGAGCTGCACGTCGGCGACCGCAGGACACGCAGCTATGTCCGCCGCGTTTCCGGCAACTATGCTTTTGACATGATGCGCCGCCATATGCAGGGGCTTGAGGTCATACCCAAATGAAAAAACTGCGTACCCAAATCGGGTACGCAGTTTTTGGTGCCGGCTCACTTTATAAATATCGGGCTGAGGGCTATGAGAAGCTGGGCGGCCCAGTAGAAAATGTGCAGCACGCGGTTTTTCGTGTTTGTAGGGTGGTCGCTGAAGCACTGGACGGACAGGATACTGTCGCTGGCTATGAAGCAAAGTCCGGCCACGGCAAACAGCAGGGTGCCGAAATTAAAATGGAAAACGCACACGCCGACGGCGGAGCAGCCCATGAAGCACACAACGGCAGCATAAAAGCCGAGAGGCAGGAACAGCTTTCCCATGTCAAGGCTGTGCTTTTTGGAGTTAATAAACTCTGCCGCGAGGGCGGCGAGCGTGAGGGGAACACCCAGCATCCAGGCCCTGGGCGCAAGTCCGTACAGGGCGATAAGATAGAAGATATGGCCTATCAGAAAAGCCAAAGCGCCGCTGAGGAAGAATGCGCTGAACTTTTTTGTGTAAACAAAGCGCAGCGCCAGCAGCTCATCGCCGATAAAGCCGAAGATGAGGCCGAGGATGACGAGAAGTGCGAACTTGGGAAGCGAGGTCATGAAATATGCGATAAGGGCGATAAGGATGCAGCAGATCGTTGTGAGTCCCTTTAAAACCGTGGCCTTTTCCTGATCGTCGGCTTCCATGGCTTTAATGAAGCGGACGCCGCAGAAAAGACAGCTGAGGGCGAGGACAACAATGAGTGCAATAAGCATAAATGAATACCTCCGAAAAGCTATTTTTTATTTTCAGTTTTTTTGAATTTCAGTTCACCGAGGCAGGCTCCTCCGAGGATAAGCACCGCGCCCGCTATCTGCACCGCGAACAGTTTCTCGCCGAGGAAAGCTCCGGAGACAAGCAGTGCCGTGAGCGGGTCGATATAGCACACGAGCGCGACCGTCTGGCCGGGAAGCTTCTGCAGCGAGGAAAAATACAGATAATACGCAAGCCCCGTATTCACAAGGCCGATGGCAAGCACCCATACGATATCCTCCGCGGCGGGGATGACGGGCAGCTTCACTTTTGAGGCGAGAAGATAGATGAGCACCACGAAAAAGGCAACGATGAGTTCATACATGGCGCAGTTGAGCCCCGACAGCCGCTTCACGCGCTTGTTTGCGACGATAAGAGATGCGTACAGCAATGCCGCGCCGCCTCCGAACAGGATCCCCGTCTGCACATCGGAGCCGGGCTCAATGTCGCCTGTGATGCAGAACATACCCACAGCCACGGCGGCTATGGCAAGAAGCTTGTTCCATGTGAGCTTTTCCCTGAAAAGAACGGGGGAGAGGGCGAGCACGATAATGGGGCCGCAGTAATATGTAAGCGTGGACAGCCCGACGCCCGCACTCCTGTAGGCGGAAAACAGCAGCACCCAGTTAAGACCCAGCGCCGCGCCGCCCATCGTCGCGGGGACAAGGTCTGCCTTGAGGTCGGCAAAGCTGAAGCTGCGTTTGACAAGCACTATGGCAAGCAGAAAAAGCGAGCCGAGGAACGTTCTCATCAGGACGATCTCGGCGCTGCCGAGGGAAATGTTGGCGACAATCAGGCCGTTCGTGCCGAAAATGACCATTGATGCAATAAAAAATATAAGGCTTTTCGATCTGCTCATCGCTTTATCCCCGTGTTCACTAATTCATCAAATATATGGTATAATATCCGCTGTATGGATATTGTACCATATGTTCAGTTAAATGTAAACATATTGTGAACAAAAAAGACTCTCCCGGGTCATATCTTCGGGAGAGTCTTATCTTATAGCGTATTGAGTCAAAGAACGTATTTCTTGCTGTATTCCTCGTAATACTCATCAAAGCAGTGGGAGCGCACCTCGATGAGACTGTTTATGTATTCGTGGGCGTCGAAGCTTTCGGACTCAAGCTCGATCATTGCCACAGCAATGTTTGAGCAGTGGTCGGAAACACGCTCGAGGTTAGTGAGCAGGTCGTTGAACACAAAGCCGTGGTGCAGCGTGCAGATGCCCTTCTGCAGACGGTCGATGTGGTGCATCTTCATTTCATCACAGAGATTGTCTATGAGCTCCTCGAGAGGCTCGACCCTGTACGCCCGCTCGATATCGTTATCGACAAACGCGCCGACGGCGGTTCCGACGATCTCGCTCACGGCGCAGATGAGCACCTTAAGCTCTTTTTCGCCCTTGCTGGAGAATGTAATCTCTTTGTCGTGCAGCTCCTTAGCACATTCGGCGATGTTCAGCGCATGGTCGGAAATTCTCTCAAAGTCATTTATGGCGTGCAGGTATTTTCCGACCGCGCCGTTCTGCTCGGGATTGAGCTCGCGGCTGGTTATGTGGATCAGGTAGGTGCCGAGCTTATCCTCATACTTATCGACGATATCTTCAAGATGATTCACATGGTCAAAGCCCTCATCGCTGTAAGCGTCGATAAGCGCGAACGCGCCGAACAGATTTTCCTTGGCCTTTTTTGCCATGGCGTTCACGGTAAGGCGGCTCTGCTCAACGGCAAGAGCGGGGTGGTTGAGGAAGCGCTCCTCGAGCCGTTCAAAGTCCTGAAGCTCCTCGCCGCCGGAGGCCTTATCACGGATGATAAGGCGGCCGAGCTTTTCAAGCTGCGGGATGAAAGGAGCAAGGATCAAAACGATCACAAAGCGGAACACGGTGTTCAGAAGCGCAAGGCTCACCGTTGTCATGGACATAGACATGAAGGAAAAGCCGATCACGGCGTTGAGAGTGTAGAAAATTGCGCTGAAAACAATGACGCCCAGGGTATCGACCAGCAGATATGAAAGGGCGGTACGCTTGCCGTCGGCGCTCGCGCCGAGGGCGGAAAGCAGAACCGGGACAGCGGCGCCGATCGCGACACCCATTATAATGGGAAGGGCAATGTCAAAACGTATGGCGCCGGTGACAGCCAGAGCCTGCAGGATGCCGACCGCGGCGGAGGCGCTCTGGATCACGCTGGTGAAAATAAGGCCGAGCAGGATGCCCAGCAGAGGGTTGGAAAACGTAGTGAGCATATTGATAAAGGCCTCGCTTGAGCGCAGCTCGTAAACTGCATTGCTCATGGCCTTCATTCCGAACATCAGCACCGCGAAGCCCAGCAGGATCTCGCCAACGTGCTTTTTCGTGCTGCTGCCGGAGAACATCCGCAGTATTATGCCGATAACGGCGATGACCGCGGTGAGGGTGTCGGTAGACAGAAGCTCAAGCCATCCGGAGGACCCGCCGCCGAGATCGGACAGACAGATGATCCAGCCGGTGATACTGGTGCCGATAATGGCGCCCATTACAACGCCGATGGCCTGACGCACTTTCATCATACCTGAGTTCACGAAGCCGACGACCATAACGGAGGTGGCGGATGAGGACTGGATGACCGCGGTTACGCCGGTGCCCAGCAGAATACCCTTCAGTGGGGTGCTTGAGAGGCGAAAAAGAATGAGCTCCAGCTTGTTGCCCGCGACTTTTTTAAGGCTGTCGCCCATAAGCGCCATGCCGAAGAGGAACAAGGCAACGCCGCCCAGCAGCTCAAGTACATTTGAAACGCCCAATGTTATTTTCTCCTATATACGATGTTATAGCCGATATTGCTGCAATATAACTATAACTCATAGAAACATTAAAATCCAGTGTGTTTTTACATTTCTCGATATTAGACATAGCCGCAGCAGGGCCCTGCGCGGTTTTTGTATGAAATGCCGCATGATGATTTTGGTACTTGAAAAATGGCGTGTGTGTGATATCATGGGGTCAATAAGCTCACAGGGGGAAAACCAATGATATCGATAAAAAAAGGGGCGTTGGCTGTTTCAAAAGGCACGGGCAGCGTCCTTGAGTTCCTGAGCAGGGCGAGCGGGAAGCTCGAGCCGCTGAGAGCCGCTCCTTTCGTGGGAGATTCCATAGCCGACGTGCAGGATGTTGTTTCAATGCTCAACGACTATTATCACGGCAGGTATAAAAAGCTGCCTTTCGCGGTGCTTGCGGGCTCGCTGGCGATAGTGGCGTATCTTGTAAGCCCCATAGATCTCGTACCGGACGGAGTCCCCGTTCTGGGCTTCATAGACGATGCGCTTATAATAAACCTCGTGCTCGAGCTGTGCGTAGGTACCGAGCTCAAGCGCTACCGCAAATGGCGCGAAGGAGCGTAAAAAAGAAAGACCTGAAAATTTCAGGTCTTTCTTTTTTGTGTACTTACTTATACACGATGAGCGCGACGAAGACGAGCGGCTCGTCGCCGCGGTTTGCGATGGAATGTCCCTCGCCCTCGGGGCAGAAGGCCGTGTCGCCTGCCTTCAAGGTCACAATATCGCCGTTGTCGCTGTACTCGCCCTCGCCGGAGAGTATATGATAATACTCGCCGTCGCCCTTATGTATATGCCATCCCAGCTCGCAGCCCTTGTTCAGGGTCACGACGGAGAACACTCTGCCTTTACCGTACAAGTCCTCAGGGGTCTCGGCTATGCGTGTAAACTGTACTTCGCCGCTGCCGCCGAACATAGCCACGGCGACGTCTTTTCTGTGTTCGGAGTATCTTTTTACCATGGCTTAATTCCTCCTTCTTCCGCCGACTATGATTAAAAATCTCAGAAGCTGCGCAAGCGACACCGCAAGCGCCGCGACATAGGTCATCGCTGCTGCTGAAAGCACCTGCTTTGCCTGTTTGAATTCCTCGCCCTGCAAAAGATTCGTCTCCTCGATGGTCCTGAGCGCGCGGTTTGAAGCGTTGAATTCCGTCGGCAGGGTGACGAGCTGGAAAACGGTGCTCAGCCCGAAGCAGGCGCAGCCGACATACGCCATTATTATGAAGATCTCGCCCATGCTCGCCAGCAGCAGGCCGAGGATTATAAGAGGGATGGAGATCTTGGCGCCGATGTTGGTGATGGGAACAATTGCGGTGCGGATCTTCACGGGCAAATAATTCGTGGCATGCTGTATCGCGTGTCCGACCTCATGGCAGGCGACGCCTATCGCGGCGGTCGAGGTGCTGCCGTAAACGTCGTCGCTGAGCCGCACGACGTTTGCTGAGGGATCATAGTGATCGGTCAGTGAGCCCTGAATGTGTTCTATGGGAACATTCGTCAGCCCGTTGCGGTCGAGCACCCAGCGGGCGGCCTGAGCGCCGGTAAGCCCGCGTACGTTGCGGGTATTTTTGTATTTTGCAAAGGTGGAATTGACACGGCTGCTCGCCCACATGGCAAACAATACGGCGGGCAGTACGAGAACGATATACGTCCAGTCAAGATACATTGTTACATCCCCAATTCTTCATCGATCAGAATAACTTCAACCTTTTCCATGTCCATCATCGGCCCCCACAGCACCATCAGTGCGTTGCATACCCTGTCCGGCACACGGCAGTCGTGGCATTTACCGTCGATTTTGCAGGGCGTTTCGTTGGGAAAACGCATTACGTTTTTGACGGCGGCGGTGTTTCTGGCTCTGGAGAGAGCGGAGTCAAAGTCGGGGCAGAGCTTGTTCGTGCCCGCGATGATGTAAACTCTCTTTTTGCCGAAAACAAGACCTGCGAGACGGTTTCCGCGGCCGTCTATGTTCAGGATCTCGCCGGTCTCGGCGATGGCGTTTGCGCTCGATATGAACACCTCGGCGGAGTTCTCCTTTTCAAGGGTCTCCCAGCCGGGAGTCCTCCAGTGCCATGCGACGTCGTTGCCGGCCTCGATGAGCTTTTCATAAAGCCCCATCTGGTCGGCGGTCAGACAGCCGCCGATGCCCACGGTCGTGTTCTTTATCTGCGAAAGCAGATAGTCAGACGCGGCTTCCTTATTTTCAAAAAAGCTGACTTCAAAGCCTCTGAGCTTCAGGTTCTTGATTGTCTTTTCAATATTCATATGTATGCCTCCGCAAAAAAGACTTTGTGACCATTATAAATGTAACCGCCTTATTTATCAAGGCGGTTTTCAATTTCTTTTATCAGCCGCGCGGCGGAGGCGGTAAGCTCCGTGGCGGTCTCGGCGTCGGCAGCGTTTGCGGATATCCTGAGCGCGGCGGTGTTCGGCAGCGGCGCGATATGCAGCTCGTAGCCCTCGCCCCGCAGTCGGAAACCGTCGGAATAATCCGCGCCCAGCTCCAGAAACGCGGCGGAAACGCCCTCCATGAGCCGCGCCCTGTCGGCGCAGTTATACTCAATGCTGCCCACGCCGTCGTCAGGGGCAGGGTCGGGCTCCTCATCGGTGGAGGACTCAAAGCCACCGGCAAGCTCGATGCAGAGCCTGCCGGAGAGAGCGTCGGCGCAGCATTCGTAATAGCTTTTGGGAGTGCCTATGTCGCACCAGTAGCCCTCCAGCGGGCAGCCGAGCAGCTTTTCGCCTTTTTCAAGAAGCAGCGGGAACAGATCCTTTGCAAAATCAAAGGGAGTGTTTTCGGGAACGAGCTCCATGGCCCGCGGGGAGATGACGTAAATGCCCGTGTTCACACGGTTCGTCACCACATGAGGCCAGTCGGGCTTTTCGATAAAGGAGCGGATGAGGCCGTCCCTGCCGCAGAGCGCAAGACCGTAGCGCAGGGGCTCCGGATGAGGGTACAGCGCCAGCGTCGCCGCGGGGCGCTGCCGGCGGTGCTCCGTGATGAGCTGTGTAAGGTCAAGATCGCAGGCCGCGTCGCCTGATATGACGAGGAAATCCTCATTCCCGTAAAAATCCGCGCAGTTTTTAACTCCGCCTGCCGTACCGAGAGCCTCTGTCTCGACCCTGTACTGGATACTCACACCCAGCCTTTCGCCGCCGCCGAAATAATTCCCGATCTCCTCCGGACGGTATTTCAGGGCGGCGCATATATCCGTTATGCCGTGCTTTTTCAGCAGCAGTATAATGTGCTCCATCACCGGTCTGCCGCACAGGGGCACGAGGGGCTTGGGCGTATCGCCGCTGACGGGTTTGAGGCGTTTGCCCTCGCCGCCTGCCATAATGATAGCTTTCATGTTGACTCCTTATCTGTCACGATGCTTTTATTTTGCGCGGCAAAACGAAAATTATTAGTTTTTTGCGGTTGTAAACGTGCCGTAACTTTGTTATAATTTAATATCAAACTATCCTGCGGCTTCAGGGACAGGCCAAACATAAATAAAAACAGCCTCCGGGGCGGCGGCTGCGATTGGAAAAAGAAAAATGAAGAACTCACAGAGAATTTTTGAACCGAATACAAGACCGTTTGTGTTTTTCCTCATCGTGTTCGCGGCGGCGACGCTGATAATGAAAAACTATTACCTTGCGGCGGCCGAGGGTGTTGCCATTCTGGGACTTATCATCTATTCCGCCATAAGCCGCAGCCGCAAGCGCAAGGCGCTGGTGGCGTATATTGAATCGGTCACCTACGACGCGGAGACGGCGAAGAACAATACCCTGCTCAACTTCCCTCTGCCCATCGTTGTTTTCAGGCTTGACGACTCCCGCATCATATGGGGCAACGAGATGTTCTTCTCCATAAGCGGACTTTCCGGCACGAGAACGGATATAAGCCTTGCCGAGCTTATCCCGGAATTTTCCGGCAAATGGCTCATGGAGGGCAAAAACCAGAGCCCCACGCTGTTTGAGCTTAAAGACAGAAAGTATCAGATCTGCGGCAACATCGTCCGCTCCGGCAAGGAGGACAGCGACCAGCATTTTATGGCCATCGCCTACTGGATCGACGTTACCGATTATGAAAACATCCGCGATGAGTTTGAGATGTCACACCCCGTCGTGGCGATACTTACCATCGACAACTTCGACGAGCTCGTTAAGAACCAGCCAGAGCGCGTAAGGAACGACCTGCGAGACGCCGTCGGAGATAAGCTCGACCAGTGGGGACAGGACAGAGAGGGCATAATCCTCCGCTTTGACCGTGACCGCTATCTGTTCATATTCGAGGAAAGATATATGAACAGCATACTTGAAAACAAGTGCGGCATCCTCAAGGAGGTGCACCAGGTCGTGAGCCCCAGCGGCATCCACGCGACCCTGAGCATCGGCATCGGCAGGGGCGGCGCCAATCTCAGCGAGGCGCTTCAGTTTGCTTCTCTGGCAGTGGAAATGGCGCTTTCGCGCGGCGGCGACCAGGCCGTTATAAAGAACAAATTCGGCTTCGATTTCATCGGCGGCAAGTCCGGCGAGGTCGAATCGAGCAATAAGGTCAGATCCCGCGTCATGGCAAACGCGCTTGAATCGCTCATAAAAGACGCGTCGCGCGTGCTCGTCATGGGCCACCGCTTCAGCGATATGGACAGTATCGGCGGCGCCGTCGGCGTGTGCAGCATCGCGCGCAAAAACGGAGTTCCGGCGCATATAGTCGCGGACACGGAAAAGTCCTCGGCAAAGCCGCTCATAAAGCTCCTCAGGGAAAATCCCGAGTATAAGGACGCGTTTATAAGCGGACAGGAGGCCATGCTTATCGCCGACGGAAAGACCCTTCTCGTGGTCGTTGACACCAACCGTCCCGAGCAGGTGGAGGATATGGGGCTGCTGCAGTCGTGCAACCATGTGGCGGTAATTGACCACCACCGCAGAGCGGCAACGTATATCGACAGAGCGGATCTGAGCTTTATTGAGCCCTATGCCTCGTCGGTGTGCGAGCTCATGACCGAAATACTGGAGATGTCCGGCGACGCTCCGAAGCTCCTGCGCTGCGAGGCAGAGGCTATACTTGCCGGCATCGTGCTCGACACCAAGAGCTTCACCCTCCGCACCGGGGACCGTACCTTTGACGCGGCGGCGTACCTGCGCCGCGCGGGCGCCGATACCGTCGCAGTCAAGAAGCTGCTGCAGAACGGCATGGAGCAGACCGTCGCAAAGTACAAGATATTGCAGAGCGCACGGCTTTACCGCGGTATGGCGGTCGCGGTGCCGGAAACGACGCAGAACAGGATAGTCGCGGCGCAGGCAGCAGACGAGCTGCTGAACGTCGCGGGCGTGGACGCGTCCATGGTCATGTATCCGACCGAGGACGGCGGAGTGTTCGTATCGGCAAGATCGATAGGCGAGGTGAACGTCCAGCTCATCATGGAAAAGCTCGGCGGCGGCGGAAACCGCGCGGCCGCGGCGGCTCAGATAAGCGATACCGGCCTAAAGGATGCCGTTGCCCGCTTGTTTGCGGCGATTGACGAGTATATTGATTCGTGATCATCACGGGAAAGGATAAAAAATGAAAGTTATATTCAATGCTGACGTCAAGGGTCAGGGAAAAAAGGGAGAGCTCAAGGAAGTCTCCGACGGATACGCACGCAACTACCTGCTGCCCCGCAAGCTTGCAAGCGAGGCGACAGCCGACAATCTGAACGCCTTCAAGCTCAAGGAAAAGGCCAAAGCGGCGCAGATCGCGCGAGAAAAGGCCGAGGCGGAGGCAAACGCCAAGAAGCTCAGCGAGATAACCGTGACCGTGCGTGCAAAGGCCGGCGGCGCGGGCAAGCTCTTCGGAGCCGTGACCTCGCAGGAGATAAGCGCCGCTCTGAAGGAGCAGCATGGGATAGAGATCGAGAAGAACAAGATCGTTCAGACCGAGCCCATCAAGACCTTTGGCTCTTTTGAAGTCAAGGCGAAGCTCGGCTATGAGATTTCCGGTACCATAAGCGTGCTCGTCATCGAGGCCTGAGCGGAAAACAGGCTTCAGTCCCCTGAATCCGGGGGATACGATCAATACGAGGAGAAAAGGCATGGAAGAATTACTGGGCAGACAGGCGCCGCACTCCGCCGCCGCAGAGCAGGCGGTCATAGGCTCGATGCTTATCGATACAAGGTGTATACCCGACGTTATCGAGCGCCTCAAGGGCGCGGAATTTTACGTTCAGCAGAACAGGGATATATTTGAAACCGTTTACGCCATGTTCTCCTACGGCCAGACCATCGACCCCGTGACCGTTCTCGACCAGATGAAGGTCAGGGGAGTTTACCGCGAGGGAAGTCCGGAGTACCTGGCCGAGCTCATGCGCATAACCCCCACGGCGGCGAACGTTCTGGAATATGCCGCCATCGTCAGGGACAGGGCGCTGCTGAGAAATCTCGCATCGGCGGCGGATGAGATAAACAATCTCGTCTATGACGGCTCGGGCGAAGCGGAGAACATACTTGAAGCCGCCGAGAGCAAGATATACGCCCTGCGCCAGGGCAGGAACATCGGCGGCCTGCTGCCGATATCCACCGTCGTGCAGACGGTTTACGAAAATATCTCCGAGGCCGCGTCCAGCGGCAGGGTGATACCCGGCCTGTCTACCGGGCTGAAGGACCTGGACAAATATATCCTCGGCCTGAATAAGGGCGAGCTTATACTCATCGCCGCCCGCCCCGCGATGGGCAAGACCAGCATCGCGCTGAACATAGCTATGGACGTCGCCAAGCATACGGACAAGACCGTTGCGATATTTTCGCTGGAAATGAGCCGCGAACAGCTCGTCAGCCGCGTGCTGGCAAGGGAGGCGTCCGTGCCGTCCCAGAATATGCTGACAGGGCAGCTCAGCCCCGATGAGTGGCGGCGGCTCGCCTCGGCGGCGCAGCTCGTCAGCGCGACGGATATGCGCATCGACGATAACTCCATGCTCACCGTCGCCGATATGAACGCCCAGTGCAGAAGGCTTTCAAATCTGGGCCTTGTCGTCATCGACTATCTGCAGCTCATGCAGTCGGCGGGGGGCAGGCAGAATTCAAACGAAAACCGCCAGCAGGTCGTCAGCGATATAAGCCGTATGCTGAAGATCATGGCAAAGGAGCTGAACGTGCCCGTCGTGTGCCTGAGCCAGCTCAACCGCGCCTCGGTCGGCAGGAGCGATAAGCGCCCCATGCTCAACGACCTGCGCGACTCCGGCGCCATCGAGCAGGACGCCGACGTTGTCATCGCCCTGCACCGCGAGGGCTATTATGACCCCGAAAACGCGGACCCCTACCTCACGGAGGCCATAGTGCTCAAAAACAGAAAGGGTCAGACGGGAACGGTGTATCTCCAGTGGCTGCCTGAGTTCACAAGCTTCGGCAACCGCTCGAACAAGAGCGATGAAGACGATTGAGTTTATAAAGGAAAACGGGCTAATAAAAGCCGGCGACAGGGTGCTGTGCGCGGTCTCCGGCGGAGCGGATTCCATGTGTCTGCTGCATCTTCTGCACAGCAATGCCGCGGCATTGGAGATCGCGGTCTGCGCCGCGAGCTTCGACCACAGGCTTCGGGGCGAAAGCTCGCGCCGTGACTGCGAATTTGTTGCCGGCTGGTGCGCCGAAAGAGGCATCGACTGCGTTTTGGGCGGCGGCGATGTGCGTCAATATGCCGAACAGACCGGCACGGGTATCGAGGAGGCCGCGAGAGCCTGCCGATACGCCTTTCTTGAAAGCGCCGCCGAAGAGCTCGGCTGTGGCCTTATTGCAACGGCTCACAATGCCGACGATAACGCGGAGACCATGCTCCTGAATCTTACGCGCGGCAGCGGCCTCAAGGGGCTGTGCGGCATACCGCCGAGACGCGGCAATATCGTCCGCCCGCTGCTTGGCACGACGAGGGCTCAGATCGAGGAATATCTCCGGGGAAACGGCGTTACGCACGTCGAGGACAGCACGAACGAAAGCGACGATTACACCCGAAACGTACTTCGCCATCATGTCATGCCGGTGCTCAAGGGCATAAACCCAGCGTTTTCCGAGGCTGCCTTCAGAACGGCGCGGCTGCTGCGTGAGGACGAGGAGTATCTCGGCGGCATGGCCGAGGAGGCTTACCGCGAGCACTATAAAAACGGTGCCCTGCCCGTCGCGGCACTAAGGGAGCTTCCCAAGCCCGCGGCCGTGCGGGTGCTGCGTCTCATCTGCGGCAGAGGTCTTTCCTCCGTGCATGCCGAGGCAGTATATTCTCTCTGCGAGGGCACGGGGTACAGCTCTGTCGATATCCCGGGGATGAGGGTAAGCCGTGACGCTGGCGTTTTGTATTTCGGACTTGAGTACGATGCCCTCAAGCCGCACACGCTTATTCCGGGAGAAAGCTTCGGACTGGATGAGTGCGGCCTTGCCGTAACAACGGAGCTTATTGAAAATTGTCAGGAAATTTTCAAATCGTTTAATATTTTTGACTTTAAATATGACAGTATTTGTGGTAAGATATCCCTTACGTCACGCGCAGAAGGAGATAGAATAAGACTCCGGTACCGTGGATGCACAAAAAGCCTTAAGGACCTGTTTTCCGAAAGGAAGATGAACCGCCGTGAGCGGGACCTTACGCCAGTTATCCGGGATGAAAAGGGCACGATCGCCGTTTACGGCTTCGGGATCGCGGAAAGGTGCGCCGCAGAGCCCGGAGATACGGTGATAAGAGTAAAGATTAATAAATTAAATTGTACGGGGGACAATTGAAAAATGAGAAATGATATAGAGAGAGTTTTCTTTACGGAGGAGGAGATCCGCGAAAAGGTCGCGGCGCTGGGCGAGCAGATCTCAAAGGATTTTGAGGGCAAAAACCCGCTGTTCGTCGGCGTTTTGAAGGGCTGCTTCGTGTTTATGGCCGACCTTATGCGCAGCGTGAGCATACCCTGCGCCATGGATTTCATGGCCGTGTCCTCCTACAAGGGCGGAACGAGCTCCACCGGAGCCGTCGAGATCCAGAAGGACCTGGGTCAGAACATCGAGGGAAGGCACATCATCATCGTCGAGGATATCCTCGACTCCGGCAACACCCTCCATTACCTCGAGAGTTACCTCATGACCCGCAAGCCTGCCTCCATAACGATCGCTACTCTCATGGACAAGCCTTCGCGCAGAACTGCCCCCGTTTACGCGAAATATTCATGCTTTGAGGTGCCCGACGAATTCGTCGTGGGCTACGGGCTCGATTATAACGAGCTTTACCGCAATCTGCCCTATATCGGGGTCCTCAAGCCCGAGATATATAATAATTGAATTGGTATTTCGCTGACGCGCATATCGCCGCTCAGCATACAAAGGACGTGATTTATTGAAACCTCAGCGCAACCGATCGAGAGACATCGGCTTTTATGTTCTGATACTGGTGCTGCTTGCCTGCACTTTGTTCACCCTCCTCAATCAGGGTGACGAAAGCGAGCTCAGCTACGCTCAGGTAAAGGATCTTTTTATTGATGAGAAGGTCGAGGAATTCACCTACGACGGAACGAAAAACATCCTTCATATGAAGGTCAGGGACAGCAGCTCCGAGTCCGGATACAAGGATGTCTACTATAATATGTACAGCTTCTCCTTTTTCTATGAGGAATTGGGAGAGCTTGTCGAGCAGCAGTATGAAAAAGGAATAATCAAGGATTATCAGATAGAGCCTGTCCAGTCCTCATGGTGGCTGCAGCTTATACCCTATGTTCTGTTCATAGGCTTCATGGTTTTCTGGATCGTGATGATGAACAGGGCAAACGGCGGCGGCGGTGCCGGCGGCGCGATGAAATTCGGAAAGGCGAGAACGCGCCTCGGCAGCGAGGAGAAGAATAAAAAGACCTTTGCAGACGTTGCCGGCGCGGATGAGGAAAAGGCCGAGCTTCAGGAGCTGGTGGAGTTTCTGAAAAACCCCAAGGCCTTTACCCAGATGGGCGCAAGGATACCCAAGGGCGTTCTTCTCGTTGGCCCTCCGGGAACCGGTAAGACCCTGCTGGCGAAGGCCGTTGCAGGCGAGGCGGGAGTGCAGTTTTTATCCATATCCGGCTCGGACTTTGTCGAGCTTTATGTCGGCGTCGGCGCGAGCCGCGTCCGCGACCTGTTCGATCAGGCCAAAAAGGTCGCCCCAGCGATCATATTCATTGATGAGATCGACGCTGTCGGCCGTCAGCGCGGCTCCGGCCTCGGCGGCGGACACGATGAGCGCGAGCAGACCCTGAACCAGCTTCTTGTCGAGATGGACGGCTTCGGCAACAACGAGGGCGTTATCGTAATGGCGGCGACCAACCGCTCGGACATCCTCGACAATGCGCTGCTGCGTCCCGGACGCTTCGACCGTCAGGTCTATGTCGGGCTTCCCGACATAAAGGGCCGCGAGGCTATACTGAGGATACACGCCAGAGGCAAGCCCCTTGCCGATGACGTTGACCTTAAATCCATCGCAAAAGGCACGCCCGGCTTCTCCGGTGCGGATCTTGAAAACCTAATGAACGAGGCGGCTCTGCTGGCCGTGCGCCGCAAGCACCGCTTCATCACCATGGACGACTGCGACGAGGCGATACTCAAGGTCGAGATGGGCCCCGAGAAAAAGAGCCGCAAGATATCCGAAAAGGCAAGACGGCTCACGGCCTATCATGAATCCGGTCACGCCATCGCCGCAAAATACCTTGAGCATGTCGACCCCGTTCACTATATAACCATCATCCCACGCGGCATGGCCGGCGGCTTCACGCTGTTCAGACCCGATGAGGACGCGGAGGACTTCACCTCAAAAAGCCAGATGTTCGAGCGCATAGTGACGGCGCTGGGCGGCAGGATAGCAGAGAAGCTGTTCCTTGACGATATCTCCAGCGGCGCTTCCGGCGATATCCAGCAGGCAAGCTCCATCGCCCGCAGCATGGTCATGCGCTACGGCATGAGCGATAAGCTCGGCCCCATTCTGTATGACAGCTCGGATCACAGCATCTTCATCGGCCGCGATTTCGGCACCACCAAGAGCTACTCCGAGGAGACCGCCGCCCTCATCGACGAGGAGGTAAAGCGCATCTTTGACGAGGCAGCCGAGCTCTGCGAGAAGATACTCACCGAGCACCGCGATACCCTTATCGGCGTGGCCGAGTACCTGCTTGAGAATGAGTCCATGGATCGCGAGACCTTTGATTACTACTGCGAGCACGGCACGTTCCCCGAGCCGAAGCCCGCTCCCGCCATTCAGGACGACACCATCGAGCGACCCGCGAGAAAGATCGCGCGCTTTGACGACGCGCCCGAGAGCGACGCCTCCGCAGGTATGGCGGATGAGCCCGACGATAAAAAGTGAAAAACAAGGGCGGTCGAAAGGCCGCCCTTAGCCAAGGAGCAGACATATGAAATTAGGTATTGTAGGACTGCCCAACGTGGGCAAATCCACCCTGTTTAACGCAATAACCAACGCCGGAGCCGAGAGCGCGAACTATCCCTTCTGCACCATCGAGCCTAATGTCGGCATGGTCACCGTCCCCGACGAGCGCCTTGATTTTCTCGCCTCCATTTACGAACCGAAGAAGTACACTCCCGCTGTCATCGAATTTGTTGACATCGCGGGGCTGGTAAAAGGCGCGTCAAAGGGCGAGGGGCTGGGCAACAAGTTCCTGTCCAACATCCGCAATACCGATGCGATCGTTCATGTCGTAAGATGCTTCGACGATGAAAACGTCATCCACGTTGAGGGCGGCACAGACCCTAAGCGCGATGTTGAGATCATTGACCTTGAGCTAATCATGGCGGACATGGAAATGGTCGAGCGGCGCATAGAAAAGGCAAATAAAAACGCCAAGGGAGATAAAAAATATCTGCACGAGGCCGAGGTGTTCAAGGCTCTGCTCGAGCATCTTAACGAGGGCAGGAGCGTGCGCAGCTATGAGTGCGCACCGGAGGATATGGAGCTTATCGCAACCAGCGACCTGCTGACAATAAAGCCCATTATCTACGCTGCGAATATGGACGAGGACGGCGTCGCCGATTATGAGAATAACGCATACTATCAGCAGCTTTGCGCGATAGCGGAGGCTGAGGGCGCACAGGTGCTGCCCATATGCGCAAAGCTTGAGGAGGAGATCGCCGCACTTGAGCCGGAGGAGCGCGATATGTTCCTTGAGGAGCTGGGGCTCAGCCAGTCCGGCCTTGACCGCATGATAAAGACCTCCTATTCGCTGCTGGGGCTGATATCCTTCCTGACCTGCGGCCCCGATGAATGCAGGGCATGGACGATAAAGCGCGGCACAAAGGCGCCTCAGGCGGCGGGGAAGATACATACCGATTTCGAGCGCGGCTTCATCCGCGCCGAGATAGTGGCATTTGATGATCTCAAGTCCTGCGGCAGCATGGCGGCGGCCAGGGAGAAGGGCCTTGTGCGCTCCGAGGGCAAGGACTACGTCATGAATGACGG
>CALZAG010000005.1 GCA_945613045.1 uncultured Clostridia bacterium
CCAGGAGGTGCTCAGATCCGTCAGCGGGCAGGTCTGTCCCTTGACGGAGGGCTCACCTGCCAGACGGTAAAGCACCGTCACGACCTGGCCTCGGGTAACGGAGCCGTTCGGCACAAAGGTATTCGCGGTCTTGCCCTTCATAAGGCCGTTTTCATAAGCGTAGCTGACCTCGTCATAGCACCACATACCCTTTGGAACATCAACGAAAGGCAGCAGATCATCGGACGCGGCAAGCTGCTTTTTTATCATATAATCATCGGGAATGGTCATCATCCATGACATCCCCAGCTCGCCGTAATGGGCGGACATGATTCCGACAATGTTGTAAAGCAGCGTCGCCGTTTCATCCGGGCAGGCGGCAACAAGCTTCATCAGCACCGTAACAAGGGGCTTTATCATGCTTCTGACCTGCGCCGCGTCATACTCGGTTATACCGGCGTCGCGCATCGTGTCGAGAATAACGTCTGCGATGACCTCAGTGGCGGAAGCCTCGCTGCCGCTCATGAGCGCGGCCATGATCCCCGCGAGATTTTCCTTTGCATTCTCGGCAAGGCTCTGCTTTACGGTGTCCCACTGGTCGGGATATGTGCCTATGAGCGGAAGTATGAGCTCCTGAAGATCGTCCTGCGCCGCGTACACCTCGGCCCTTGTGGAAAAGACCTTCGTGAACAGCTTCCCGACAAAGTCGTCAAGGAACTCACCCTGGGTCATAACATTACCGCTGATACTGCTGATGATCTTATCGGCGGTAGCGCCCGGGGTCACGGTGACATACTTGAAATCGTCGATGCGGTATTCGCCCGCGTTCTCGAAGGTGGAGAATACCTTCAGCATATCCGCCTTGAGCTCATCATAGTTGTCGTCGAGCTTTGCGGAGGGCATGACATGGTCAACGCCGTATCTGGCAAAGCCCATGCACTCGGGCGCCACCTTAACAACGAGGTCGTTGTAGTTTACGACGTTGTGTATATTGTTGTAGACCTTCTTACCGACATTATTTATATCGGCGCCCATGGGGGCCTCAAAGGTGTAAATGTAAAGGTCCTCGATCGCGAGAGTTACATTTTTACCGACGCGCTGCCCGGCCATTATCATGTCGTCGAGCCTGCCGCCGAGTAAATTCGCGCCTGCCGCGCCGCGGCTGTAGCCGGTGCACCAGATTTTGATCTTGCCGGTGATCTCGGGATGGTTTGCAAGGTACTCCTGCAGGAACGCCAGTGCCTTGTCGCGGCAGATGGCAAAGCCGGTATGCTCGCCTTCAAGACCGACGTTCAGGTCTCCCGCCCACTCGGCGTAATAGCCGCAGCCGCGCAGACCGATGCCTATAACAGTGAATTTTTCGCCGTTAACGCTTATCTCCTTGTTGGCAATGCCAACGCCGAAGGTGTTTCGCCCGGGACGGTTCGTGAAATCGGCATTTGCCTCAAAGTCCTCAAAGCCGATCTGGTCAAAAAAGTCCTTGAGGTTTGCCGGTCCCTCTTTGTATCTTGCAGGGTCGGCCACATTACCCGATGCAAGGCACATCGCCATCGTGGCCGTGGCGAGGTCCTGACGGTAATTATACGCGGTATCGGCAAAATACGCGTCGCTGTAAGTGAACGGGCAGGGGTGGTCCGTCTCCATGTCGTCATGTCCGGCATTGAACATGATTGTGCCGGTCACTGTTTCATAATCGTCGTTCGCCGCCAGTGCCGACAACGGCACGAGCGATACGACCATCAGCAGCGCCAGCGCGATGCTAATGAGTTTTTTCATTCTTCTTCCTCCAATTATTTTATTTACTTACTCTGTTTTCACTTTCCTCCTCAAGCAGCGCGAAAATGAGCACCAGCAGACCCGCCTCCGGGAAAGGGCAGAATATGCCGGGGTTTGTAAGGCTCATCATCAATATTCCGAGATAGGACAGGCCTAAGACGACAAACCGTTCTCTGTGGCGGTTTGTCCAGATAAGGTCCGCTCTGACAATAAAATGCCAGCCGTAGGCGACTATGCCGACTATTCCCATCGAACTTATTATCTGAATGACAACGTTATGATAGAACACTATGCTGCCCGGTACGATGGCCTTGAACACTTCAACGTCCTTTAAGTTGCCGATGCCGATGCCGAATATGGGATTACTGAATAAATTTGCCGTTCCGAGCTTTATGAATTCTATTCTGGTCTCGTCTTCGGAGATCAGGCCTCCTTCTATAAATCTGCCTGAATAGAGCTCTGCGATATAGTTCACTGCAAATAAGTACACCGGAACTGCAAGAATAAGCGCGAGGCTCCTGTAAAGCCGTCGGCTGTCTTTGTTCTTCGCATAAATATACACGATGCAGATGACCAAAAGGATCGTGCCGAAAAGCAGTCCGCTTCTGGAGCCGGAAAAGATCATTGCGCAATACATCAAGCCCATTCCTATTAGGTGCAGATTGCTCTTTTTCACCATAAGGCAGCAAGATGGCATGCACATCAGAAGCACGCTTGTCGCGTAGTTGCGGGGCTTATAAAACAGCACGGTGCCTTTTTCCAGAAATTCCTCAAGATTTACCGCATAAAAGGCTGCAATCGTGAATACCACAACGAGCCCTGAGGCGTACAGGATCTCCGCCAGACGCTCCGTTCTTTTGTACTTTCTCTCATTAACGAGCCGCGAGCGGATAAGAAGATACAAAAGCAGCATCATCAGGCCGAGGCCCAGTGTATAATACAGGCTTACCGGCTTGAAATATTCCTCCGCCGATATCTCTCCGCAGCCGCCCAGGATAAGCGCCGCGCTGACGGCGATGAGCGGCCGGGTGAAACTGCCGCCGGAAAAGGGGCGGCGATAATAAATGAGGTTGAAGATGAGTGCCAGCGCAAACGGCACTATCGCATACCACATATAGCCGGTCAGCTCGGTAAAATTCCGATAGTATTTGACCGACATCAGCAGTGTGAACATGACCGGGGCTACGATCGACATCAGATCGTCGGAAAAAATCAGAAACAGCACCGCGATAAGGACATATATGAACATACATTCAAGATTCGTGTCCGTCAGCAACGCGGCCGCCGCAATTATCATCATTACGGGCAGGTAATACCTGCCGTTCCATATTTTATCCGCGGCAGCTTGTCCTTTTTTAAAAAATTCTTTCAATCAGAAGTACCTCGATCATTTTCTAATAATATGTGCACGAGCTTGGCATACAGCTCCTCCGGCTTTACGGGCTTTATAATGTAATCGCAAAATTCTCTGACGCCGCGGCAATTGTCGTTTATGAAGGCGTCCGCAGTCATCGCCACGATGGGCACCAGCGCCGAATAGCGTTTTTTTACGGCCCTTATCTCCTCCGCCGCCTCGATTCCGTCAAGCACCGGCATTTGAATATCCATAAGAATACAGTCATAGTAATAGTCCGTTTTTGACTTGAACAGCTCCACGGCCTCCCTGCCGTTTTCCGCGCAGTCAACCGTTACGCCGTGCCGCTCGAGCAGCCGGCGCGTTATGACCGTATTGATAAGGACATCGTCGACCACCATTATACGCCTTCCCTGAAGAGATGTACAGTCAATTTCTGTCTCATCCTTCGCGATAGCGGCGCTCAGGGTATAGGGGATCTCCACGAAGAAGGTCGTCCCTTCGCCCGGGCGGCTGTCTACAGATATCGTGCCGTCCTGAAGATCGATCATGCTTTTGCATATAGCCATGCCGAGGCCGCTTCCCGCGGCTCTGCCGCCGTTTTCGCTCATCTCCTGCGTGTACGGCTCAAAAAGATGATCAATGAAATCCTTGCTTATACCGATGCCGGTATCGGAGACTTCAATATGCAAAATTGCCGATTTTTCCGTTATGAACTTCTGCGACGCCAGAAGCTTAACCCTGCCGCCCGCGGACGTGAACTTATTGGCGTTTGAGAGCAGGTTATTGAGTATCTTTCTCAGGGATATCTCGTCCCCCTGCACGTTTGGCTGCTTTATCCCCTCGGTATCCAGCGTAAATTCTATGCCCTTCGAGTTCATTTGAGCGCTGAAAACGGAATATATCTCATCGAAAACTTCGCTTATGTTGAAGGGCTTTATTCGCAGCTCGTATTTGCTGCTTTCTATCTTGCTCATGTCCATTATATTATTGAGCAGGCTAAGCAAATACTGCGACGCCTGGTCTATCTGGTTGAGATAATCACGCAGCTCGTTGTCTCTGCCGTCGCCCACCATTTCTCTTGCAAGATAGGTAAGGCCCGCGATGGAGTTCATCGGAGTACGTATCTCATGGGACATATGTGACAGGAACTCTCCCTTCGCTCTGCTGGAATCCTGCGCGAGCTGAACGGAGTTTTTCAGAAGGAGCTGAGCCTCAATATAGGTTGTCACATCGTTTGCAACACATACATAGTGCGACACCACGCCGTTGGAAACGATGGGCGAAAAAGTGCAGCGCAGCGTGAGCTCCTGGCGCTCCCCTGCGGTGAACGGTATGTCCAGAGTGCAGCTCTTGCCGCCGTTGTTTTTGAGACACTGCATCACGGCCGAAGCGTTATCCTCGCTCATGCATTCGCGCAGTACCTGCTTCGGCGAGCGCTCTGCAAAGTAATCGTATTTCAGCCCCAACACCCGCTCGGTGTTCGCGCTTATGAAACAGAACTTATCCTCGCCCCTGGGTTTAATAAGTATCACATTTGGAATAAAGGCCGTCATACTGGAGAAAAGATGCTCGCGCTCTGCCACCTGCTTATACAGGGCGGCGTTTTTGACAGCAATGGAAGCAATGGCGGATATCGTGTTCAGGAAGGAAAAATCGGCATAGGTATAGCCCATACCTTTTTCCTTTTCCGACAGAAGCAGGAGCCCGACGACGCTGTTTCCGTCCTTCAGCGCGCAGATGCATGATATTCCGTGGGCGGCGAACAGCTCCCGCTCCTCGCCCCAGGTGGATTTGTACAGAGGGTTAGTCTCAAATTCCCTGAGTATGATGTGGTTTGAACCGCTCTCCCCGCTCGCAAAATATTTTACGCAGGGATGATCGGCCGCAATGGTGAAGTCAGCGGGCTTGAGAGGCATGGCGCTGCATACAGGCACATACTTTCCGTCCTGCAGCAGACATATATACAGCTGATTTGTATTGATCTCCGTTCTTATCGCCTTGACAGTCTCTCTGAGTATACTGTCGATATTCAGGGTCTTGGACACATAGTCGCTGTATTTTTTTATGCGGTAGCCCTGCTGCTCCTCATCAGAGAATATGGCGATAAGCATCTTTCGGAACGCGGCAATTGCCAAAAACAGCACGACGGCCAGCAGTACGAACGCCTCCGTATCCGGGTTTCCGAGGTGCCCGCCGAATTTTGCCATGAAGCCGGCGACTCTTTCAAAGAAGTATGCCGCCGCAACAACGCACATAACGACCGAGGCAAGCACAAGGATGCTGCTGGATATGACCTGCTTTGTGTCAAACATCCTGCGTCTGTACAGAGAAATGATGAACATAATGGCAAAAGCAGCTCCGAAAAGCGTGTCCCACGGAAAGTTGTTCCCCGGCAGGATCTGGATGATGTTTCCGAAGGCAAGCAGGAAGCAGCCGATTATAAGTTCTCTTACACCCGGGGCTTTTCTGCCCTTTTCCTCAAGGATTCTCCGGAACATCTTGATGATGCAGACAACTATCAGCAGAAGCAGCACGGTTGGAATGGCGATCTTCCAGTCCATGCTGTATGTATATACCGCCATGCCGTTTTCATTTATCGACAGCTCCGGCGGCGCGAGGAAAAAGCCCGTTGCGGATACGGCGAGGATAATAAGCGTTACGACAAAGCATATCAGCCGCTCAAGCGGATTTTTTATATTCGCAAACTGATACACATAGTTGTAAACAAGAAAAGCTATCGAAAACAGCGCCAGAAGCGAAACATAATACCAGAACTGATAGCTCGGGAACACGTTGAGCCTCATGAACAGCGAGCCGCCCGACCAGAGCACCATGTCCCCGAGAAGGATGAGCCACGCGCGCATTTCCCTGCTGTGCTCGGCCGCGCAGAACGCCACGAACATCAGCGAAAAGCAAAGGCAGGCGGCAATATTAATGTAAATATATGAAACATTCATTCGTCATCCTCCGGTAAATTATCCGAAAGCCCCGCATCCTCAAGCATTCTTCGCAGCCAGATAGGGTCGGGATTTATGCGTCTGAGCTTTTTGCCCTGCCGCTCTTCAAAGCCCGATATCGCTCCGTGCGGCAGTATCGTGAGCTGAAGCGGCTCGATATTTAAAAGCTTCTTCAGGTCCTTATAGTCGCTGTCAAAATATCTGAAATACACCGAAAGATGCTCCGTGAGCACCTGTTTTGTTACAATATCGCTTTTCTTTGCCTCCGGCTTTATCTCAAGATACATATGCAGGAAGGGCGTGTTGTCGGGGTCATACTCCTTGCAGGCGATCCAGTCGCCTATGCCGAGCCTGGATATCCTTATGACCTCGTTAATTGACTTTTCAGTGATACGGGTGAAGCCGGCAATGTCAATGACTGTGGGTATCCTGTCCACATAGGTAAAGCGCGGGACAGAGCCGTTTTTTACGCCCTCCGTACAGCGGTACACATCGCCGATACGATAGCGCATGAAGGCACCGCCGTGCAGCACGCTGATAACCAACTCGTACAGACCGCCCGTTTTCACTTCGTCCATAAGGCAGGTTACCGGCGTATAGCCCGGCTCCTCAAGGCTGCGAAGCATTTCGCTTTCGGGGATGAATTCATAAAAGCACGAGTCAGGGAAAAGCACCATGCCGCGCTGCTCCCATGTGTCGCATCCGACACAGGTAGATTCCGTTCCCGCCGCGACCTCAACGGGCGTTACGCCCCACGCGTCGGCGAGCCTGTCGCGATAGCATTTCCCGTCGGTGCCGGTACAGGCGAAGCCTGTTATCCTGAAAAGATCGACGGGCTTTATTTTTCTGTGCTCTTTGCGGCACACATACTTTGCTTTGAGGAATCTTGCCGCAATCACGGGCGATATCTGCACGCCCCCTCCGCTTCCGCCTGAGGATATCTGCTTATCGAAGTTCTCCGTTATGTAATTTGCTACGCTGCCCATGGCGAAGAAATAGTCTATACCGCCGTTAAAGGCCATTTTGAATCCCTTTTTTATGCGCTGGCTGAAGGACAGATCGGCATATTCGTCGCTGTCGGGAAGCCATTCGAAGCGCATCTCCTCGTTCATGAGCGATGGGATAAGGCCGGTCTCATAGGGCAGCGGCGCTCCGCCGTACAAAAAGCGGTGCCCGGGCTTTATATTGAAATCCGCCTTCCCCTTGCCGGAGACGAGCATGGCCATCGCCATGATGTTATGCTTATACGAATCGAGCATCCTGCGGGTATAGGGCGCGATCTTTATGGGTCTGAACCCGCCCTCCCAAGTAGTCTCTATCCATATGACCGGAGGCTCCGGCAGGTATGAGGGCTCGCGCGTGAACAGGATGTCCGCATAATCCTCATAGCTCGTCAGCGGCACCTCACGCCTGAACTCGTCCAGATTTTTCGGCTTTTTGTCGCCGAGGATGCTCTGGCCGAGGACCGACTTGCTCCAGAGGCTGATCTGCTCCTCCATGAGCCGTCGCTGGATATACATATATTCAGTTATGCTCAGCTCCAGATAGCCGCAGTATTCGTCCCATAGCTGCTGCTTGCTGAATTTTCTCAGCTTCTGTTGAAAGGTCATATCTTCGATCCTGCTATCTCCTGAAGGTGTTCCTCAGGCTTTCTGTTGTCGGAATGATAAAAGGCACACCGGTCTTATACTCGTCATAGCCCCCCAGAACTTTCGGAAAAATTGCGATGTCCTCGAGCACAGCCAGCAGAAGATCCAGCGTAATATATGTTAATGTATGTGCGGCGGGAAACCGGACGGCAAAGCACAGGCAGATGTACAGCCCCGCAAAAAACAGCACTCCCGGATGGCGGCACATGGCGTAAAGTCCCCTGTCGCAAACTCTGCGCCCTCCGGACTGTTCAACATAAGCGTCCTTAACGGAAAACGAGCCGAACAGCGAATACAGCAAAAGCAGCAGAAAAGCTCCGGCCGCGACGCACCATATGACGCTTATTCGCTCAAAATCACAGCCGAGGTATGTAGCGACTGCAAGCAATATGACGCCGAGCGGAAAGCACAGCTTCAGCGGCTTTTTCCCGAATCGCGCATCGTTTATATCGCCCAGCAGCATGAGCGCGAAGGCCAATATACCAAGTACGATCATAGACTGCCTATCATTCTTACAGCGGCCTTGTACTCACGCTCGGCAGCGTCACGGAATTTTTCCGCACCGGCGATATCTCCCGTTCTCAGGCACTCGGTCATATTGCTCAGTACCCTGTGGAGACGTGTCATACCAAGCATTCCGCTGCTGCCCTTCAGGGAATGGGCGGCGCTGAATGCGTCGCCGGCGTTATCATTGTCCAATGCTTCCGTAAGCAGCGCATAATTACCGTCCGCCGCGAACATATCCAGAAGCTCCCTGAGCAGCTCCTCATCGCCCGCGGTACGCCCTATAGTATTCGAATAATCCATGCCGTATTCGGCATAAGCGGCTTCGAGCTTTGTCATGTATCCTCACCCCTGTATTCAAATATCTCGGAGGGGCGTCCTCCGGTTTTGCAGTCGAGGGTGATATTAACCTCGCCCAGGCTGTTCATATATTTGAGATATCTCCTTGAGGTCACGGTGGACAGCTCGAGTCCCTCGCTTATCTCGACAAGCGGCATTTTTCTTCCGACATTTAGTCTCATGAACGCTCTGACATTCTCAAGCGTGGTTTTGTTTATCTTACCCGGGCTCGGAACGCCGCCCTCGCTTACCGGCTCAACATTATAATGCTTATGCGGACTCAGAAGCGTGTCCACCTTATCCTGCGTCCATACATGGGTGTTCTTTATGAGCCTCATGGTCGTTTCAAACCTGCCGACAGCCTTTTCCAGCCTTGCACTGTTGAAGGGCTTGAGCACATAGTCGCATATGCCGCAGCACATTGCGGAACGTATGACCGAATAATCGTTTGCGGAGGTTATCATAATGACCTGCACGTCAATATTGATCTTTCTCAGCTCTGTAAGGAACTCTATGCCGTTCATCCCGGGCATAAAATAGTCGAGCACCACGAGCTCAGCTCCCGTGGGGTTCTCGGTAAAATATGCGAGCGCGTCGCTGCAGCGTCTGAATTTCCCGCAAAGCCGGAGCTGTGAAAATCTTCCCAGCTGCTTTTCAAGTATCGCGCACACCATAAGGTCGTCTTCAACAATTATCGTTCTATACACCTGAGCCACCTCAAAAAAAAGAAAGAAAGTAAAATTAAAAATCTGCACAAAATAGGAAAAGGAGCTTATTAAAAATTCTTGGCGGTTATTATTCTACCAATATTTTTTATTTAGGTCAATGTTTTCAGGACAAAAAGTTATTTTATTCTTATGAGCTTTCCCTTGCGCTGTTGGCAATATCGTGCTAAAATCAATAACAAGGGAGTTGATCCCTATGCTCAGAAAATACCATCGGAGGTAATTTAATGGCTAACGAAGAGATAAAAGACAAAGAGTTAAAAGATATAAAAAAGGAGATCGAAGAGCAGGACGGCTATCATTACAGTGACGAGCTCTTCTATACCGGAGAGGGCGACCTTCTCGACACGCCCGAGGGGCGGGCAAAGTTCTGCCGTATAAACGAAAGCACCGTTTTCAGGAAGAAAGACCCCACTGTCTGGAAAAACTACATCTGGGTATTCAACAACCAGGGCGTCGGCATGACCATAAAAAGACAAAGCCACGTCGATCCGCAGCTTATGGAGTGCATTGATTATGACGCGGACGGAAACGAGATCGGCAAGGCCTACGAGCCCACATGAAAAAAACCGCTTCGGCTGAAGCGGTTTTTTCATTTAATTCACTTGTTCCACTCGGCGACCTGAGCGCGTATCCAGCCGGCCCACTCGTCTATCCCCTCGCCCGTTCTTGCGGAGATGGGGATGATCCTGATATTGGGATTGAGCTTCTTTACATATTCCGTGCACTTTTCAAGGTCAAAGTCAAAATACGGCATAACGTCTATCTTATTGACCAGCAGCACATCACATATTGAGAACATAAGCGGATACTTCAGAGGCTTGTCATGCCCTTCGGGTACCGAGAGGATCATTGCGTTCTTAACGGCGCCCGTGTCAAATTCGGCGGGGCAGACCAGATTACCGACGTTTTCAAGTATCGCAAAGTCGATATTCTCGGTGCCGAGACCCTCAAGTCCCTGCTTTGTCATACCCGCGTCAAGGTGGCACATACCGCCGGTGTGGAGCTGGATGACCTTCGCGCCGGTCTCCGCTATCGTATGCGCGTCAACATCAGAATCGATATCGGCTTCCATGACGCCGATGCGCATCTCGTCCTTGAGGGCGGCGATGGTGGCCTTGAGAGTGGTTGTCTTACCCGAGCCCGGGGACGACATCAGATTCAGCAGAAACGTTTTTTCCTTTTTAAGCTCTTCGCGCAGCTTATCGGCCTCCCGATCGTTGTTTTCAAATACACTTTTTTTGATCTCGAGAACTCTGAATCCTTCCATTTTATTCACCTCGTATATATTTCTAATTTAATGAACTCATTATCGTTCGCAGAACATTGTCAAAGCTCCTGCTGTTTTCCGAGTATTCCGCACTCGCCTCGTAGGTTATGCGGTCGCCGGCATTTTTAAGAGTCTTTACCGCCTGCATGAGCTTGCCGTAAACCTCGCTGTCGGAGCCTGATGCCGCCGTGCCGACGGCCGCGATATATCCGCTGTCACCGACAAAACGGCCGTTTACATCGCTTGAGGCAAACCACTTTATGAACATTGCCGCAGAGCGTTCCCTCGTGCTGTCGGAGGAGAGAATGGTCATTCCCGTCACCTTTTCAATGTACACGGGCTTGCCGTCCTTCATATAGGGGAAGGCTGCAAAGGATATATTGTCCCCGTCGAGCCTGTCGGCATATTTCATGATATCTGCGGACGAGACTATGGCGCACGGCAGCTTGCCCTCGGCCACCTTATATACCGCGGCATTGTCCGAGGATGCAAAGCCCCTGTCATAAGCTGTCTCCGCCAGCAGCTTATAGATGTATTTGCAGTTTTCGTTATTCGTGTCATGTGGGCTGACGGCGTCAAAATCGTCGCCGAGCTGAGCCATGGCGCTTCTGAAAAACAGGGAATAGTCCGAGATGGTGAAGAAGCCCTCGGAATTTCTGCTGTAATACTCGCTGGACACCGAGCAGAGCTTTTCAAAATTCGAGACAGCCGAAGCATCGGAGAACCGGTCGCTGTTGACAAGGAACACATTGGTCTCCGCAGCTATCGGTACCGCCACAAGGCTTCCTCCCGCACAGGAGGCCCGGGTCATATACTCGTCGTACTTTGCAGTCTCCCAGTTGCCGAAATATTCATCCATGTCGGCAAGGACCCCATTTTCATCGAGCCAGGCCGCGAAATCCGTGTCGCAGGCTATCATGTCCGGCAGACTGCCGCCGGTCTCGATCAGATCGCAGACTTCATTATAGAGCTCAGCGTCGGTATTAAAGGCTCTGGCGGATATCCCGATACCGTATTTGCTGCCGTCTGCCTCATTATACTCCGAGCACAGGTCGGCAAAGCCGCCCCACATCGCGTCGTCATTTACATACCAGAGGCTGAGCGTCTGCGGCTCAGGCGGCCGGTAAGGAGCATAGTGGGCAAAATATATGTATATCACTCCGGCGATCACAAGCAGGGCTGCGATAATCAGGCCGAGATTATACTTGATTTTTGACATGGCATTTTCCCTTAGTCGCTTTTCATTTTATTTATATTTATAACACATTTTTATGTCATTTTCAACAGCATTGTGTCGAACACCTCACAAAACGCATATATCTTGTGTACTCAGGCATTTTTGCCGGTCATTACGCGATTGACCATAATGTAATTTTGTGTTATTATATTAATGTATAATTATGTCCTTTTCGGAGGGAGCAGCATGAATTCAAAACTTAAAAAGAGCATAAGTATGCTTCTCGTCGCAGTGTTGGTGTTCGGCCTTATGGGCAGCGCCGGTATGCTGCCGGTCATGGCCAAAGACGCCTGCGGATACACGCCCGCACTGACGATGAGCGATCTTGAAAGCGGCAGCGCGGACGCGGTGTCCGGAGAGAGCTACAGCATCTCCTCAGAAGCTGAGCTTTACAGCTTTGCCAGGTATGTTAACGACGGCAGAGCCACCGCCGGAGCCGTTTTCTACCTTACATCGGACATCAAGCTTGACAAGGACGTCACATGGACTCCCGCCGGAAGCAGCTCTGCCAATGCGTTTGAAGGCATTTTCGACGGCTGCGGCTTCGCTGTGACAAACTTTATCAATTCCTCGGCAGGAACCGACTACGCACTTTTCGGATACATAAAAGGCGAAGCGGCCCTGATAAAGAATCTCGGCGTTGAGGGAGAGATCACAGGTACAGACCGCGTTGCGGGCATTGCCGCTCATCTCAGTGACGGCGGCATAAAGAACTGCTGGTCGGCGGTTGACGTCAGCGGCGGCAGCGTTGTCGGCGGCATAGCGGCCGAGGCCGAAGGCGGCAGCATATCCAACTGCTGCAGCTTCGGTTATGTCAGCGGCAGCGGGCAGACAGGCGCGATAGCCGGCAGTATTTCCGGCAAGGCGGTTGTCGATTACTGCTACTATGTCTATTACGGTGCCGACAGCGCCATCGGCAGCTCAGAGGGTGCAAGCACCTCCAGCGTGTACCGCTTTGCAAGCAGCAGCACCGAGGTTCTCACCGAGAAGGTGCTCACCGTGGGCACCGAAAAGACAGACGATCTCATCGTTCTGCTCAACGAATGGATAGATCAGCAGAACGGCCTTTCCGATTACAGAGCATGGGTCTATGATACCTCAGCGCAGGGAGTCGGCCGCACCGACGGAAGATATCCCAGCCTTGAGTATCCCGGATACATCGAACCAGTTGAGAGCATATATACCGCCACCGCGAGCATGACTGCGCTCTACGAATCAAACTCCAGCGGCCAGGCCGGAGCGTTTTACAGCATCTCCAGCTCTGACGAGCTTGAATACTTCAGAGACTATGTGAACGCGGGCTACACGACCGAAGGCATTACCTTTTTCCTTACCAAGGATATAAGCATCGGTCTTGCCGGAGCGCTCAACACGGATATCGTCTGGATACCCATAGGTAATGACGAAAAGCTCGCCTTCAAAGGCGTTTTCGACGGTCAGGGCTATGTTCTGCTGAACAATTACACAAAAGACGGAAACTATCAGGGCCTGTTCGGGTATGTTGACGGCGCGAGTGCCGAGATAAAGAACGTCGGCACCACCGGCCTTATCAAAGGCAACGATTCCGTGGGCGGCATCGTCGCCTGCCTCGTCAACGGCAGCATAATAAACTGCTGGTTTGACGGTGAGATCGTTGCCGATGACAGAGTAGGCGGCATCGTCGGCAAGGCCACCGCCGGCAATATTACAAACTGCGTGAACTTTGCAAGCATTACCGGCAGAACAAAGACAGGCGGCATCGTCGGCGAGACTACGAGCGCGGTCAACGTCAAATACTGCTACTATTCTTCCGAGAGTTCCTTGGGCTGCGGCGAGGGCTCCGGCACCCGGACCGCCGTTGTCGCCTTTGACAGCAGCGGCTCTGATTTCACGCTTCAGCGCTCCGTTACGGTCGGAAGCGCCTCCGGCGTAAAGCTTTTGAACGTTCTTAACCATTGGGTCACATATCTTGCCCTGGACAACAGTTATCGCTTCTGGAAGATAGACGACAGCACAGAGGGCATAGCAAGGCTTCAGGGTGTTCACCCCACCCATCTTTTCCCCGGCGACGGCTCCGGAGTCAAGCGCGTTGATGAGCCCCACATCGAGGTCGACAACACAAAGAATCCTTACAGCATAATCTATTCCGAGACCTCCACCATGACCGAGCTGGCAAACAGCGGAAACGAAGTCGTTCAGGGCGGCCACTACAGTATCTCAAGCGCAGACGAGATGCAGCTTCTCTCCGACTTTGTAAACGGCGGACACGACACCGCCGGCGCCACCTTCTATCTTAAGGACGACATTATTCTCGCAGGAAAAGCGGCGACGAGCGATGACCACGGCTGGATCCCCATCGGCAGGGATTTCAGCGTTACCGACATTTCCTCCCTGAAATATATGTTCCGCGGCACCTTTGACGGCTGCGGCTACACGGTCTACGGTCTGTACATAACCAACGAAAAGGGCGATAACCTCGGCCTGTTCGGCAGGGTCCGAGGCGGCGTTATCAAGAACCTCGGCGTTGTCGGCGGCATGGTCGGCGAGCTCAACTGCGGCGGTATCGTCGGCAAGATAGACGACGGCACCATCGAAAACTGCTGGACCGCCGTGAATATCCAGTCCGAATCCGCAACAGGCGGTATCGCCGGCAAAATTGATCACACCGTTATCACCAACTGCACCGCCTACGGCGCTATGCTCTGCTACGGCGGCGTTACCGCAAACGCCGGCGGCATTTTCGGCGAGGATATGGGCAAATCCACCGTTACAAGCTGCTACTACCTCGACAGCGCGGCCAAGGTCGGCTACGACAAGCTCGCAAGCAGCAGTACCGCGGATATAATCAGCTTCACCTACGGCTTTGAAAACGACGACTATTACTGCACGCTCGAACGTGCGGCGATCATTGACGACGTTACCACCACGAGCCTGCTCGATGCGCTGAACGCATGGGTGTATATGCGCAATAACGGCCAGTACTGTGCCTGGCTCAACTCCCCCACCCTTATCGTTGCAGACGACGGAGCGAATCCCGGTCACTATCCCAGGCTCATGAACGCCGAGGTCGGTCAGGACAGCGGCAACGACAGCTACAACGGCGACTATACCGCGACCTCCTCCGTCAGCGCGCTTTACAGCACCCGTACCGACGGCGTCGAGGGCGGCTTCTACAGCATAAACGGGCTGGACGACCTTGAGGCGCTGCAAAAATACGTTGCCGACGGTTTCAAGACCAAGGGAATTATCTTCTTCATGACCCGCGATGTTGACATGAGCCTTAAGTATTCGGCCGGCACGAGCAAATCGTGGACACCTATCGGCGACGTTCAGCAGCCCTTCCAGGGGACCTTCGACGGCCAGGGCTACACCGTAAAATATCTGTATATCAATAACTCCAACGACGATCAGGGACTGTTCGGTCACGTCAACAACGGCGCGGTTATCAAAAACCTCGGCGTATGCGGCGTAGTAAGAGCCAATGTGAACGCCGGCGGCATCGTCGGGGACTTCAACTTCAGTACGATCGCAAACTGCTGGTCCTCCTGCGAGGTGACCGCGCTCGGAAACAACGCCGGCGGTCTCGTCGGCGGCGCTAACATGGGCACCATCGTCAACTGCACGAACTACGGCGCAGTCGTCAACAGCAGCGCCTACGGCGCGATAGCCGGCTATGCCTTCGGCACGACCATAAAGTACTGCTATTACCTCTACGGCACCTGCCAGCAGGCCTATTCCCCCGCCTCCGCCCCCGTTGCGACGGGAGTTCTGTACTTCAACGGCACAAGCGCCGCCTGCATACTCCAGGAAATGGTTGATGTTGAGGGCACCTCGACACGCAACACGCTGAGCGCTCTTAAGCTCTATGTTGACGCTCACCCCGAGACAAACTACTGTTACTGGACTGTCGGCAACACCGAGGAGTACCTCGCAATGGGCGTGGCTTTCTTCCCTGTCCTCATTTCCGCGTCAAACACCATGGGAAACAAGGACTACAACGAGGTGCAGGCCTACTTTGACGGCCAGGAATATTACTCCGTCGTAAAGGCGGTCAATGCGGCCAACGACTCGGAAAACGGCGGCGACGTGACTCTTGCCACCAACGCCGTGCTCGGTATGCACGACGATATAAGCCTTGATGAAAACGTTCGCCTTCTCACCGGCGACTACTCCATCATCATCAAGTCCGACGTGAAGGTTTACAGTATGCAGCAGCTTATCGGTATGCTTATCGTCAAGGAGGACGGCGGCATATCGCTGCTCGACAGCTCCGATAACAGCTACAAGCTGTTTATATACTCTCAGAAAAACGCCGACGCTTCCTGCAACAGCCAGTTCTACAGTACAGACAGTCTGACCTTCAGCTCCGGCGAGGTCAAGAACGCGGGCAGCGAGGCATACAACCTCAGCCTGCAGGACGGCGAATTCATCGTCAATTCCACCATCGACAGCGGCAATCCTCACAAGATACCCGCGGCCAGCACCATTACCGTTGAGAGCCGCGCCACTTTGAATGTTTCCTCAAACGCGAGGATACGCACCACCGGCGGAGCCGTAATCATGAATGAGGGCACGATAAAGATCGGCAACGCCACCCTCGACCGCAACGGCGGCACGCTCATGAAAGGCGTATTCGAGGATGACGGCGGCGTAGTATCTCTGCCGTTTATATATAAGGACGGCTACACGCTGCGCGGCTGGTCTGACGGTACGACTTTATATAAGGCCGGCAGCACCGTTGACGTTCAGAAGGCGACGACGCTTACCGCCCAGTGGAATCTCGGCGAAGGCCCTGATCCGTACCCCGGCGACGACGCTTATTCTGACACAGGAGACCCCGTATATAACATTCCCATCAGCATCATACAGTCAAAGGGCGGCAAGATCACTCCCGACAGTCTTAATGCCGCCACGGGAGAAAACCTCAGCTTCGGCGTCAAGGCGGATCCGGGATACACCATCAAGAACGTTCTTGTTGACAAGCAGTCCGTGGAGCTCGACAAAAACAGCAATTATAACTTTATAAGCGTCAGCCGCGAGCACAGCATGATAGCCTTCTTCGCGCCTATTACCAACAGCGCTTACTACGACTGGCAGTCAAAGTTCGAGGATGTGAAGCCCGGTGACTGGTGCTATGACAACGTAAGATATGTTGTATCCGCCGGTCTGTTCAACGGAAAGACCGAAACCGTTTTTGCTCCCAATGACCCCATGACCCGTGACATGGTCGTCGTCGTTCTGTGGAGGCTCTCCGGCTGCCCCGTTGTCCCGGGCTCCAATTGCAGCTTTGCCGACGTTTCCAGGAACAGCTACGCTTATGAGGCCATACGCTGGGCAAATTACTTCGGCATCGTTCAGGGCTATTCAGACACACGTTTTGGCTACGGTCAGTCCGTTAACCGCGAGCAGCTCGTGACCTTCCTGTTCCGCTATGCAAAGAACTACGCAGGAAACGACGTTTCCCTATACGACAGCACGAACATCCTCGGCTACAGCGACGTACTCACAGTTTCCAAGGGAATGACCCAGGCCTTCCAGTGGGCTATCGGAGCGGGCATTGTGAACGGGACCACGGACACCACGCTCAGCCCCAAGGCGCTTGCCACAAGGGCTCAGGTGGCAGCTATCCTCTCCCGCTACTGCGACCAGTTCATCAACACGGCGCCTGTTTTAAACACCGGCAAATAGCAAATCTCACCGCAGCAGGAGCATCCGCTCCTGCTGCTTTTAACTGTAAGCCACAAAGATGTGTAAGAATAAGCTGCGAGCCTTAAGCGTCGGGCGGCGCCTGAAGGCTTTCCCTGTATACAGAACAAAGCGGCAGGAGTTTTGACTCCTGCCGCTTTGTTCATGTGTGGGCTATAATTAAAAATGAATATCGGTTATTAAGCAGCTGATAATATCGAGTTTTTTAAATATTGAGAGATTTGATGAATATTGCTCTGATTGAACCAGTCGCTGACGACGCTCTGTCCGATATTGATAATGGCCGCGTGATCGCCGATGTTCCTCGTCAGGCTCTCAGCTAAAACCGCCCAGAGCTTTTGTCCGTCCTCAGTGCTGGACTCAATTATATTGAACTCATAGCCTATTCGCTTCGCAACATCACTTTCGCTGTAATACTCGCTGAGCTTATCATAAAAATCAGATATCGCGCTTGTGAAGCTGAGAAGCTCCTCACAGTTGAGCTCGTCAAGCTTGAGCTTCTCCCTGTACTCTGAGGGTACGACTCCGGCTGCCTCGCCGATGCGCTGGATGGTATCGGGCAATCCGATATATTCAAACAGCTGGTTGATAGTCTGAATATTGCACTTTATGAGCTCATCAAAGCTGTAGCTGCTGTGCTCGGAGATCAGCTTGTTTATCATCTCAATTCGTCCCTCGGACACACCGTACTCTCCGGCAATATCGCTCAGCGACTCATCAGGCTTTATTATCTGGCTCAATACCGAGAAGCTGTAATCAACTGATTTATTGAACTCAACAACGGCGTTGACAGCATTTTCGCGCAAGGCTTCCGCAGTTTCCTCATTCGTGTCCGTAACGCTTACTAGGATAGAGTTCTTAAGATCGGTTATATACTGTTTTTCCTGCAACGCGCCGACAACTACGGTTACCGCAGCGGTGTAATCCTTACCGCACAGCTCAAGCTCAGCCATAACGTTCTGTGCATCCTCGTTAAGGGCTTCTGCCTTAACAACAACGCCTCTGTCATTGACTTCGAGGCGGATGCTGGGGTTGACGTCGATCATGATAACGCTGTTTTGCGCCATCGTCAGGCTCGTTATGCCACCCGATAGGGTCATTTTGCCGGTCTCAACGTCAACGCCGTTTGCGGCCATGATCGACGTTCCCAGCATTATGACGGCAAGGCAGGCCGCGATTGAAGCGATCAGCCTGCGGTTATCAGCGCGCCTGCGTACCGGCCTTGCCGGCTCGCTCATAAGCTCTTCAATATATTTGTCTTTTACCGACCCTATATGTCGAAGCAGTTCTTCGCTTTTCAAAGCGGAATTCCTTCTTTCATAAAATGTTTTTTCAGCCTGTTTCGCAGTCTGAAAAGCATTGTTGTTGTTTTTGAGACCGATATATCATAGCGATTTGCAACATCGGCGATCGGTTCCATCATCCAGTAGCGACGCATAAAAACTCCCCGCTCCACCGAATTGAGCTCATCAAGGAAGCTGTCGATGGCAGCGGCGATCTCAGCGGAGTCCTGCCGACGCTCAAGCTCGTCGTGTCCCGACACACATTCGGCAAGCTCGTCAAGCACCACCGGCACTTCCCCGTTTCCGCGCTTGTCGCTCTGCTTCTGCCGCAGTTTGTCAAGGGCGAGATTTCGAGTTATTCTTCCGATATACGACGCCATTGAATCGGGCTCATTGGGAGGAATACTACCCCATGCCCGCATATATGCGTCGTTCACGCACTCTTCACTGTCTTCATCATTGCCGAGAACATTAAAAGCTATCTTATGACAGTAGCGGCCATATTTTATATCTGTTTCCAATATAGCTTCTTCCGAACGTTCCAGAAAAAGCTCTACAATACGCCGATCGTCCAAAACTTTCTCCTAACTATCTAACAATAGAGACGGAATTTATAATTAAGTATCACACTTTTTTACTAAAAATTCAAGAAATTTTTTGAATCCTTAATTACTGTTTCAACAATTCCGCCGATTGATACTCATTTGTTGTTGTATCGACATTTCTAATGTGTTATATTTTCACTGATACTGTTAAACGGCGGCAGAGTAATTCTTACCGGCGCCAGAAAGAAGGAATCAATTTGAAAACCCGCGTTATTTCGGCAACGGTGCTGATTATAATAGTTGTTGCCTGCTTTGCAATTGGTCCGCTCACCCGCGCTTTGTTTCTTTTTGCCGCGTCTGTCATGGCGGTCTGGGAGACCTGCCGTGCGATAGGCTGCAAGGATATCAAATGCGTGCCGTGGGTCTTATACGCTTACAGCGCCGTGACCGCCGCAGCGATCTGGTTCAAGGCAGACGGAATTATCTGCGAAGCTCTGTTCTTCCTCGCGGTATTTGCAGTTATGACCGTCGGCATCGTCTCAAAGAGCGTGCGCGCTCCCGGCGCCCTTGCGAGCATCGCCGTTCTCGTATATCCCCTTGTCCCCTTCATGATCATATATAAGCTCTCTCTCACGGATAACAGCGTCTGGATCCCCGTATTCGCCATCGCCTGTATTTCCACATGGGTGTGCGACAGCTTCGCGCTCTTCGGCGGTAAGCGCTTCGGCAAGCACAAGCTGGCTCCCGAGGTCAGTCCAAACAAGACTGTTGAAGGCACGGTCTGCGGCGCCGTTTCCTCCGTTCTTGCCGGCATAATAATGCACTTTGTTCTCAGGGCGAGCTTCGATATCCCCCTCGTCATATGTATTCTGACAGCCCTCATATGCTCGAGCTTCGGCCAGGTCGGCGATCTGGCGGCTTCCCTTATTAAGCGTATGGCGGGTATGAAGGATTACAGCAACCTTATTCCCGGCCACGGCGGCGTTATGGACAGAGTCGACAGTCTGCTGTTTTCCATTCCCTCGGCCTACTTCTGCCTCATGATCGCAGGCATATTCTGAGCTATCCGGAGTTATACTGGCAATGAAACCTTTTTCTCAGCTTAAACGCTTGATGCTAATATTCAATCCTGTTTCAGGGCGGCGAATGTCCCAGCGCTTTCTGCCGGACATCATAAAGGTTTTCAGCGACAGGGGTTACGCCGTAACGGCATTCCCCACCGGAAAACAAGGCGACGCTACTGACTTTGCAAGGCTCTACTCTCCGGAATTCGACCTTGTTGTATGCATCGGAGGCGACGGTACCCTCAACGAGACTATAAGCGGGCTTATGCTCAGCGGCTCCGACATCCCGCTCGGCTACATCCCCTCCGGCAGCACAAATGATTTTGCCGCCTGCCACGGCATTTCCTCCGACCCTCTCACGGCCGCTCTTGATGCGGCGACCGGAAATCCGAAATTGATCGACATCGGCAAATTCGGGGACAGATACTTTTCCTATGTCGCCGCTTTCGGAGCTTTCTCCTGGCTTTCCTATACGACGCCTCAGAATCTGAAGAATATCCTCGGCCATTCCGCATATATTCTTGACGCGGTAAAAGACCTGCCGAAGGTAAAGGCTCACCATCTCAGGCTCGACACCGGCAGTTTTGTCTGCGAGGGCGACTATATCTTCGGAGCCGTCTGTAATTCCACTTCCGTCGCAGGTACCATCACTCTGCCTAAAAACGTTGTCGATACGGGCGACGGGCAGTTCGAGGTGCTGCTGGTCCATGAGCCACGGACGCTCATAGATTTTCAGAATCTGCTGATCGGTGTTCTGACGCAGGATTATTCCTCCCCCTTTCTGGAATTTTTTCAGACCGACCATCTGAAGATCAGCGCTCCTCCCGAGCTTGACTGGTCGCTCGACGGCGAACGCGGTGAAGGCGCAAGCACCATCGAAGTTTCCAATCTTGCCGCCAAACTGACTTTGATATGCTGAAATTACCGTCCGTGAGGACGGTAATTTCAGCTTGACCCCTGCCTCTGCGGACCTTTGTCCCCGGCGAATTTTTCACATACTGATCTTGGGGGATCTATGAAGAATATTATTGCTAAAATAAAAGTATTCACGGACGGGATTAGTCGAAAAAATATAAACGCCCATGCTGCCGCAAGCGCGTTTTATATGTTTTTGTCCCTCGTTCCCTTTATTGCCATTGTCACGGCAATAATACCGCTCACAGGGCTTTCGCAGGATACGCTGCTTGAAACCATCGAACGCTATATCCCCACGGCGTTGCAGTCGATAATTGAGAACGTGATCGGCGATATTTATTTTGCGCCGGGCGCCATCCTGCCGCTTTCCATCCTGATAGCGATCTGGCTCTCGAGCCGGGCCTTTTCCGCCCTCATCCGCGGGATAGAGGACATCGCCGAGGCACCGAAATACAGCTCCTTTCTGCGCCGCAGTCTGACCGCCTGCATATACACGG
>CALZAG010000006.1 GCA_945613045.1 uncultured Clostridia bacterium
AGAAAACAGTATGGACGCGTTAAACGGCTTTCGTCCGGCTCTTAAAGGCAGCCGGTAAATTTGCCGATATAAAAATTTCCCGAGGGGTCAAATATATGAAGCAGACTGAATTTGGACTTAAGCTTATATCGATAATCCTGTGCATCACGATGGCACTGCCTCTGTGCGCCTGCTCAAACGACGAGCCGAAGCAGAAGCAGGTCTTTGCAATGGACACCGTCATGACTCTCACAGCTTACGGCAAAAACGCCGACGCGGGGCTCGAGGGTGCCGCCGGCATTATAAACTCCCTTGACGGTATGCTCGACCCCGACTCAGAGGGCAGCTACACAACCCTTTTGAACAATGCCGAGGGCTCGGACGTCGTCGTCAATCCCCAGGTCGCGGAGATGCTCTCCACTGCCCTGAGCGTATGCAAGCTCTCCGGCGGTGCGCTCGATCTGTCTGTCTACCCCATTTACGAGGCATGGGGCGAATTCAAAGAGGAGACCGGCAGGATCCCCGACAGCGATGAGCTCAGCGCGCTCAGGAAGAATCTTCATTTCTCCGAGATGGAGATCACCGATTTCGAGGGTGAAGCCAACTACTCGGTGCGCATGCCGGCCGGCACTCAGATAAGCTTCGGAGCAGTCGCCAAGGGCTGCGCCTCGAAATATGCCATTGACGCCATGCGCAAGGCCGGCGTTGAAAGCGGCATAGTCTCCCTCGGCGGCAATGTCCAGACGCTCGGTCTCAAGCCCGACGGCTCAAACTGGACGATAGCCGTGGAGGATCCTAATGATACGGGCTCTTACATCGGCACCCTGAGCGTCGGTGAGACCGCCGTTGTCACAAGCGGCAGCTATCAGCGCTATTTTGTCGGAAACGACGGCGTTAAATACCATCATCTTATCGACCCCTCAACTGGCAAGCCCGCAGAAAACGGTCTCGTTTCCGTAACTGTCGTATGCTCCGACGGCACTTTGGCAGACTGTCTTTCCACTGCCATGTTCATCCTCGGCGAGGATGCGGCAATTAAATACTGGCGGGATAACGGCGGCTTTGACATGATAATGATCACCGATGATAACCGCGTTGTCTGCACCAGAGGACTTATCGAGGTGTTTACCCTCACCAATAAGGATAACTATACCGTCAGCATGGTGGAGTGATATGACAGACCGTGAATTTTTCCGGCAGGATGTTTTGACGCTTGCTCCCGCGCTTTTGGGCAAGATACTCGTTCGTCGTATGCCCGACGGCAGCGAGATGCGCCTGCGCATAACAGAAACGGAGGCTTACTGCGGCGTTGCGGACACGGCCTGCCACGCCCACAAGGGCAAGACCGGCCGCAGCGAGATCCTATGGCGCGACGGCGGCACTATCTATGTCTACCTCTGCTACGGTATGCACAACCTCATGAACATTGTTTCCGGCCGTGAGGGCGAGCCGCAGGCGGTGCTTATACGCTGCTGCGAGGGCTATGAAGGCCCCGGTAAGCTGACGAAAGCGCTCTGCATCGACCGCAGCTTCAACGGTGCAGATATCCTCGCCTGCGATGGGCTGCGCCTTGAGGATGACGGCACAAAGGTTAACATAACATTGGATAAGCGCGTCGGTATCGCCTATGCGGACGAGGCCGACCGAGAGGCGCTGTGGAGATTTAAGCTGACGTAATATGGCATATTTGGATACTGACGTAAGATACTGCAAGGGCATAGGCGAGAAGAAGGCGCAGCTGCTGAACAAGCTCGGCGTCTTTACCGTCCATGACCTTGTTTCTTATTTTCCGAGGAAATACGAGGATCGAAGCCAGTTCAAGCCTATCGCTCTGACCTGCGACGGCGAGGTCGCCTGCATAAAGGCCCTTGTTGCCGATACCCCGCGTCTTATGCGCATCCGCAGGGGCATGGAACTTGTTAAATTCCGTGTGGTGGACGAGAGCGGTTCGGTTGACATAACATATTTCAACCAGCCATATATGAAGGACGCCGTACATCGAGGCGGCTGTTATAATTTCTACGGGAAAGTTATTTTTGCCGGTTCAAAGCGCACCATGTCAAACCCCGTGCATGAGCCGGAGGACGCGCCCTGCGGCGTTACTGGCAGGATCATTCCCCTGTACAGGCTCACAACGGGGCTTTCGCAGAAGCTGGTCATGAACGCGGTGCGGCAGGCACTTGACGCCTGCGGCGACGAGCTTCCCGAGGTGCTTCCCGAGAGCCTCAGGAAAAAATACCGGCTTGCGCAGGTAGGCTACGCATACGAAAACATCCACTTCCCCACTGATTTTGAGGCGCTTGAGCTTGCCCGCAGGCGGCTGATATTCGAGGAGCTTTTCCTGCTGGCGTGTGCGCTCGGCAAAATGAAGGGCGGCCACAGCAAGGCCGAGGGCATAAAAATGCCGCCCGTGGAGCTTCGGGAGTTTTTTGACTCCCTCCCGTTTTCCCCCACGGGAGCTCAGCTTCGGGCGGTCAGCGAAGCATTGGGCGATATGCAGTCGGGCAAGGCGATGAACAGACTCATTCAGGGCGACGTCGGCAGCGGCAAAACCCTCGTGGCTGCGGCTCTGATATGGTATACATGGAAAAATGGCTTCTCAAGCGCCTTTATGGCGCCGACGGAGATACTCGCGCAGCAGCATTTCGATACGCTCAGCAGCTTTCTCGCCCCCTTCGGCATGAGGCTCGGGAAGCTCACCGGAGCCATGACCGCAAAGCAGAAGCGTGAGGTCAAGGCTCAGCTCAAAAACGGCGAGATCGATCTTATCATCGGCACCCACGCCCTTTTTTCCGAGGATGTTGAGTACAGCCGTCTCGGCCTCGTCGTTACCGACGAGCAGCACCGCTTCGGCGTTAATCAGCGCTCCTCGCTCATCTCCAAGGGTGACCGTCCTCACGTCCTTGTCATGTCCGCGACGCCCATCCCGAGAACTCTGGCGCTGATTATCTACGGTGATCTGGACATCTCCGTCATCGACGAGCTTCCCCCCGGCAGGCAGAAGGTCGATACCTTCGCCGTGACCGAGAGCTACAGGACGCGCCTTAACGGCTTTATTCGCAAGCTCGTCGGCGAGGGTCGCCAAGTGTTCGTCGTTTGCCCCATGATAGAGGATAACGATGAGCTGCCGCAGAACGTCAAATCGGCGCAGGAGCACGCTGCCGAGCTTCAGAGGTATTTCCCCGATCTCAGGGTCGCCTGCGTCCACGGTGGTATGAAATCGAAAGAGAAGAACGATATTATGTCAACCTTCGTTGCCGGAGACACAGACATTCTCGTATCGACTACGGTCATCGAGGTCGGCGTCGACGTTCCCAACGCGGCTCTCATGATAATAGAGAACGCCGACCGCTTCGGGCTCAGCCAGCTCCACCAGCTTCGCGGCAGAGTAGGCCGCGGCAAGCACAAGAGCTATTGCGTTTTGGTCTCCGACACCGATAACCCCGACTCGGAGGCACGGCTCAGGATAATGACAAAAACCAACGATGGCTTCAAGATCTCCGAGGAGGACTTGCGGCTTCGCGGCCCCGGCGATTTCTTCGGCTCGAGGCAGCACGGTCTGCCCGCCATGCACGTTGCCGACCTGTGCTCGGACATGAATGTTTTACAGACCGCTCAGACCGCCGCGCAGGAGCTTCTGGCGCAGGATCCCGAGCTCGAGCTGCAGGAGCACGCGGCGCTCAAGGCCGCCGTTGAACGCTTGTTTGATCTCAGCAGCGACACTCTTAACTAATATTATGTAAACTTAATGCCGTGCAAAAACCGACTGCCTTTATTAAGGCAGCCGGTTTTTTCTCAGTCAAGAGCTTCGTCTAAGATTCTATATATTATGTAAACTACTACAATGAATGCAAGGATCGCAGCTATGTGCGGGCTCATGAGCACTGCGGTTGTGGAATTCGGTATCAGCAGGTACGCGGCCGCGGCAATACAAAGCACTGCAATAACGGAAAGTATGATTTTCATCGGCCTTTCGGCAAAAACGTTTTTAGTTATGTAAACCACTATCAGCACTGCCATAAGCACGATACAGACGCCAGTGATGAGCTCGGATACGGTCAGCGGAACATGAGTCCAGTCCCCGCCTTTAATGAGCTGTCCGATAACACTGAACACTGTCCATATGGCGCAGCCTGCGCAGATTGCAGGTAAAACATCCCGGATTCCGGTCAAAACACGCTGTGTCGGGCTCAATTGAGGCATTTCACTTATAACCGCGTCGCAGAATGCCTTGTAATCCTCCCCTACGATCTCAGCGGCAGAAAGCCCTCTGTTTTCGCCGTCAATCAGCATTTGTGTTATATCACGGCGCACAAGCTCCTGACTGTAATCGCTTATGTTTCCGTTTCTTATGTAAACCACTATATCTGTCAGCACATCGTTGGTCTCTTTACTTAACTTCTTCTCTGACTCGTTGTTTTCTTCACGCAGCAACTTTGAACGCTTACTCATCGCACTTTTCCTCCTTGAGCAGTCTGTTGACTGCGTTTTCCATCTCTCGATAGCTCTCAACAAAGCCCGCAAGCTCCTTCTTCCCCGCCTCGCTTAGAGAATAGTACTTGCGCTTGGGGCCAAGCTCCGATGCCCTGTACTCGGTGTGCACAAGGCCGTTTTTTTCAAGCCTCAGCAGCAGCGGATATATGGTTCCCTCTGCTATCCTTCCGAAGCCGTAGCTGCCGAGAGTTTCGGCTATCTCATAGCCGTAGGTTTCGCGGCGGCCGATGATCGCTAATATACAACCCTCCAGGGTTCCCTTCAGCATCTGCGACGGTATCAAATTACCACCTCTATCTTGCTTTACATAGTAGTTGAGTATATTGTAATGCATAGTAGTCTGCTTGTCAACAAAAAACTGCTTATAATACACAAAAAATAAAGATGTCTTTTCAAAAAAAGACATCTTTACTCTTAACTGAATCATATAAAATACAGCAGTATCAGCGCCGCGGCAATGCCGCTGCCGAACAGCGAGGACAATATCATTATAAGCCCCATATGCTTTTTCGGAGCTTTTTTTGGCTGCAGTCTTCCCACATAGGAGTCCGCCGCCTGTCTTGCCTCGCTCAAAAGCTGTGTGCGGCTCACGCCTGCGGTCTTCATATAATCCTCGCGGACGATGAATATCGCCTCCTCGAACACACGTGGGTCCGGTGATTTCACCACTATCACTCTTTTTGCAACTCCCTTTACCACATCCGCCGCCTCCCGAAATTTTGTCTCTTGTGCATAGTTTAACCGCTTTTGCATCGTCATATACCTATGACCGCTCCTCAACACGAATTGCCAGCACAGTCATGTCGTCGCAGCTTCCGCAGTTTTTCTCAGCCTCGCGCAGAGTATCCTTTGCGAGCTTCTTCATATCGGTACCGGCAGAGCCGAGCAGGTCGCGCAGCCATGCGTCATCATCGTCGCCGACGACGCCGTCCGAGGCGATTATCGCCGTGCTGCCGGGCTTTAGCCGCATCCGCACAACGTCCGGCGCGGTGCCGGCCGAGCCGCTTAGCCCCGGTGCAAAGGTCTCGCACTTTATTCGGCGGATGCTTTTGCCGTTCATAACGTAGCTGGGCGCGGCGCCGTATTTATAAAAGCAGGTCTCGCCGGTGAACAGGTCGACGCACATCAGATCCACGGTCGCAAAGCCCCAGTTATCGCCGCATTTTAGCAGCATGACCGAGTTTAGCGTTTTCATTGCCACGGCGGGGTCGATACCCGCGCGCAGGAATTTCTCCAGAATGTCAATGACCTCCTGGCTCTCTTTCGCGGCCTCCGGACCGCAGCCCATGCCGTCGGAAAGTATCACACACAGCACGCCTGCGTCGGTCTTGAAATATGTGCCCCTGTCGCCGCTCACCTTCTCACCCTTTTTCTTCATCGCGGCAATACCCACGGATACCGCCAGAGGCTCCGCCTCCATAAGCGTCAGCTTCGCGCTGCTGTCTGCGTTGGATCTCGGTCTGCACAGCCGCATTCCCAACACTGTCGACAGCTTATCAAGGTAATCAGGCTCTTTAAGAAGCTTTGACAGCGTTCCGCTCTCGATGACCGCTCTCAGCCTGCCCCGCCCGTCGCGGTAAACGGCCGCGTCCGCGTCGATGTCCATGGTCAGCAGATAGCGTATGAGCCGGCGCTCGGCAAGATGGTCTGCGCCGTTAGTGCCCGCAAGCTCGCGTGATACGGTTTCGAGTATCTCCGCCATGTCCGAGTACTGCCCCCACGCAGTATCCCGGCTCTCCCGCAGCCGGGCCGCAAACTGCCGCCGGTATGCAGCCGCCCTGAGCTCACCGTTTACAGCCGTTACGAATGCCTCGGGCGTCCTGCACTTCTCTGAAAAACGTCTGGGTATGTCTTCGAGCTGCAAGGTTCCCCGCCGGAGCATAGCGCCCGTTGCGTCGTTCAGCGCCGACAGAGTGTCAAGATAATCCCTGTTCCAGCAGCGGTTTTTCTCCTTGCAGCTAATGCACACCGTATCCGCCGCCCGGTCAAAGACCTTGGCGGGGTCTGAGTCGTTATGCGGCTCCTCCACATTTCGCCGCACTATCTCGTAAAGGTTGCTGTAAGCGGTGCTCAGGCTCATCACCCTGCCGGCTACATAGCGGCGCAATCCCGATTCTCCGCTGCCGCTGACCACGGGCTGGAGTATTGAGCCGGCACGGTTTAAAAAGCCGGAGGGCAGCAGGATAAAGATGACGGAGGCGCAGAACACCTCGAACAGCGAATATATCTGCGGCCCCGCGCCCCATGTGCAGGCGACGGCAGAAGCGTTCGCAAGAATGAACGCCAGCAGGAAAACAAGCCTGCCATGGCGATTGAACAGCCCCGAGAGAAGCCCTGCAAAGGCATACGACATAGTGTAGAAGGGTATCCCGCCCTGAACCATGTCCATCGCAAGGCCGAAGGCCGTGCCCACGGTGCATCCGGTCAGCATACCGCAGCGCAGGCTGCAGGTCATCACCATGAGCAGGGACAGCAGACGGCCGATCGATATTGCGTCGAAGATCTTAAGTCCGGACAGAGCCATAAGGAAGGCCGCCACGGTTATGAGCACGGCGCTTGCGTGGCGTGTCTCCTCGGCCTCCGTCGTATTCTCCTGCTCCGACAGCGCCTCGCGGAAGAACCAGCAGCCGCCGAAGGCAAATGCCGTTTCAAGGAATATTACCGCCGCTGCCGGGGCTTCGGACAGCAGGGTCACGAAGCTTGAGAGCACGCCGGTGGCCAGCGTTACCGCCCCTGCGGTGACGGGCGCAAAGAGCCTGCTTTGAAAAATCTTTGAATCCTGAAACGCAAATTCTATGGTGTACACGAGCACCACAGAGGCTAGATAGCGTATCCCCCATGACAGGCCGCCGCTCACTATGTACCCCAGCGCAGCCCCCGCAAGACAGCATACTCCGTTTAGCCCCGCCCCGGATGCCGCCACCGCGGCAATACCGAAGGGGCCCGCCGCTCCGAGCAGCCTTGCCCCGGCGAGAACAAATCCGCTGATAAAGTGTATAACCGCCCACGCGCCCGCAATTACCTCCGGAGAGCTGCGCTCCGCCGCGCTCCTCCTGACCGCCGTTCTGAACGCCGCTATAGAGCCTTTAACATCCATATTCATCCCTCCGTAAGTTTACATAAGATAATATTTATTATACTTATGTAATTCTCCGAAGCCTGTCACAAGGCGCTGTTGATTATTGTTGTTTACAGTGGGGAAATACGGAGAAATATTAATGGGCCCCAGTATTTAACCGGCGCAGCGGAAATAAAAAATGCAGGATTATTATCCTGCATTTTTAATATATCGCTTATCTTACGAAATTTGTTTTAACACGGGGCTCGGTCTCGGGCTGTGCAAGTCCCTCCCGCCTGCCCGCATCTATTGATTTGAGCAGCCATGCCATATTGCGGCCGAGGGTGCGCATCATCTGCATACCCTCAAGGTCCTGTACGACCTCCTCCGGATTTGTTCCGTGGACCATGTTCCAGTAGCCGGAGGAAACGAGCGGCATCTCTGCAATGGTCATGTATTTATTAAGCCCGTCAAGCGCCGCCGTCGCACCCGCCCTGCGGCAGGATACGACTGCCGCGCCCGGCTTTAGGCGGTGATATCCCGCCCAGAAAAAGCGGTCGAGAAAACTCTTCATATCGCCGGGTATGCCCGCGTAATGCACCGGCGCGCCGAAAACGTAGGCATCGCAGCCGTCGGCGATGTCAAGGGCGTCATTGACTCTGTCATCAAATATGCAGCGCGAACTGCCACAGCAGCCATTGCAGCCTGTGCAGCCCGAAAGCGGTTCCACCCCGATGTGGAAAAGCTCCGTGTCTATCCCTTCCGCCCTAAGCGTTTTTTCCACCTCACGCAGAGCCGTGTAGGTGCAGCCGTGCTCGTTGGGGCTTCCGTTTATCAGCAGTACCTTCATAAATCACCCTCCTCAGGGAGTTTTCACCTGTATTCTAAATTATAATGCAGGCTGCGTCAATATCTCAGTTCGTCAAATAGCATTATGCACAAAAGCTTCGTCGCATCTTCGCTGAAAATACAAAAAACAGCACCCTGTTTGTCATAACAGTCAACAAACAGGGCGCTGCTTTCAGCAAAAGCTCAGCTTTAATTTATCAGAGCTGCTTCTGGGCGTTGATCTTAACGCCGGGGCCCATGGTGGAAGCGGTGACACAGGACTTGATGTACTGGCCCTTTGCTGCCGCGGGCTTTGCCTTGATGATAGCGCCGATGAGAGCCGCATAGTTTTCATACAGCTTGTCTGCGCCGAAGGATACCTTGCCGATGGGGCAGTGGATGATGTTGGTCTTGTCCAGACGGTACTCGACCTTACCGGCCTTGGACTCCTTGATCGCCTGAGCGAGGTTGGGAGTTACGGTGCCGGCCTTGGGAGAGGGCATCAAGCCCTTGGGGCCGAGAACCTTACCGAGACGGCCGACGGTGCCCATCATGTCGGGGCTGGCGATAACGGTATCGAACTCGAACCAGTTCTCCTTCTGGATCTTCTCGACGAGATCCATGCCGCCTGCGTAGTCTGCGCCGGCTGCGAGTGCTTCTTCAACACGCTCGGGCTTGCAGAAAACGAGGACACGGACGGTCTTGCCGGTGCCGTTGGGAAGAACGATAGCGCCGCGGACCTGCTGGTCTGCGTGACGTCCGTCAACACCGAGCTTAACGTGCAGCTCGACGGTCTCGTCGAACTTTGCCTTGCTTGCCTTTATAACGAGGCCGAATGCCTCCATGGGATCATAGAGTGCCTGCTTGTCAATGAGCTTTGCGCTCTCTTTATAATTTTTACCTCTAAACAATTTCGTTTCCTCCTAATAATGTGGTTGAGTCGGAATAAATCCTCCCACTTTGCCTTTCCTCAGTCGCCTACCAAAACGCCCATGGAACGGCAGGTGCCTGCGATCATGCTCATTGCAGACTCGATGTCGGTGCAGTTGAGGTCGGGCATCTTCTGCTCTGCGATCTTGCGGAGATCTTCCTTGCTGATGGTTGCGACCTTGTCCCTCTGGGGAACGCCGGAAGCGGTTTCGATTCCGCACGCCTTCTTAATGAGAAGCGCCGCAGGGGGGGTCTTGGTGATGAAGGTAAAGCTGCGGTCGGAGTAAACGGTGATGACGACAGGGATCATCATGCCCATATCGCCCTTGGTGCGCTCGTTAAAATCCTTGGTGAACTGGCCGATATTTACGCCGTACTGACCAAGTGCGGGACCTACAGGGGGAGCCGGAGTTGCCTTTCCTGCGGGAACCTGGAATCTGACATAGCCAACTATTTTCTGTGCCATTATTCAGCACCTCTTTCTTTCAATCATTAATTTCTTCGACCTGGTCGAGGTTAAGGTCAACAGGAGTTTCCCTGCCGAACATGGAAACGACGACGCGGACTCTGTCCTTCTCGGGCTCAAGCTCTTCGACAACGCCGTTAAAGCCTGCAAGAGGACCGTCGATGACCTTGACACTATCACCGACACCGTATCCCGTGACGATCTCATGACGCTCAACGCCCAGATCATATATTTCCTGCTCCGTGAGGGGAACGGCCTTGCCGCCCGAGCCTACGAAGCCCGTTGCGCCGCGAACATTGTGGATAAGATGCCAGCTCTCATCGGTAAGCACCATCTTGCACAGCACATAGCCGGGGAACACCTTACGCTCAACGGTCTTTTCGCCGGCGTCGGTGAACTCGGTGACTGTTTCCATGGGGATGTTTACCTCGTGGATCAGATCCGTCATATTGCGGTTTTCCGCTGCCTTCATAATGGCGGCAGCAACTGCGTTCTCATACCCGGAATAGGTATGGATCACATACCATTTTGCATCCTCTGCCATAGTCGTCAACCTGCAAGCTCGAAGATGGCGTTGACTGCCGCACCCGCGCCCTTATCGAAGGCAAACAGGATAACGGCGGCAATTGCCATAACGACAAGTGCTATACCGGTGTTCTGGGCAAGCTGCTTCGGCGTAGGCCATACGACCTTTTTAAGTTCGCTCTTCATATCGCGGAACCATTTGCCGATGCGCTGGAAGAAACCAAGCTTCTTATCTTCTTTCTTGACGGCGTTCGTGTTCTTGGCAGTTGCAGCGTTTTTCTTTTCTTCAGCCATTTTTGCACTCATCCTTTCAGAAAGTTACTTGGTCTCGACATGCTTGGTGTGCTTTCTGCAGAAGGGGCAATACTTACTGCGTTCAAGACGTTCGGAAGTATTCTTCTTATTCTTGACCGTATTGTAGTTTCTCTGCTTGCACTCGTCACATCTCAAGGTGATTTTGACTCTGTTGTCAGCCATACTTTTCGGCACCTCCTATATTATTTATCCGCGTTACGGTGCGGACATTTGCCTCCCTGTATGGGAATCAGGGCAATTTCTCCGCAAAATTTGCGCACGAAAAAAAGACCTCTCATCCGACAGGTACTGATAAATATACCATAGACAGGCTCAGAGGTCAAGTATTTTGCCAAAGGTTTTTTGCATATTTCAAACTGGTTTTTCTATGGAAGCCGCCGCAGAACGAAGAAGGAGCCACTTCAGTGACTCCTTCTTAAAGGCCTCGGCTCAATTATGCTTCGGTAAAGCCGTCCTTACCCACTCCGCATACGGGGCAGGTCCAATCCTCGGGAACTTCCTCCCAAGGGGTGCCGGGAGCGACGCCGTTATCGGGATCTCCGACGGCGGGATCGTACTCATAGCCGCAAATGCATACATATTTCATCGTCGTATACCTCGTTATATCTTACTTGAAGTAGCGGTTCAGCAGGCCTTCGAATGCCTTGCCGTGACGGGCCTCGTCGCGGGCCATCTCATGAACGGTGTCGTGAATAGCGTCGAGATTGTACTTCTTTGCCAGCTTTGCCAGCTCGAACTTGCCGGCGGTAGCGCCGTTCTCGGCGTCAACGCGCATCTCAAGGTTCTTCTTGGTGCAATCGGTGACGACCTCGCCGAGGAGCTCAGCGAACTTTGCTGCGTGCTCGGCCTCCTCGAGGGCTGCCTTCTCCCAGTACATTGCTATCTCGGGATAGCCTTCGCGGGCTGCAACGCGGCCCATTGCCAGATACATGCCAACCTCGGAGCACTCGCCCTCGAAGTTTGCGCGCAGACCGCAGATGATCTCTTCCTGAACCTCAGCGGGAACCTCAGCGCCGAACACCTTTCCAACGCCTACAACGTGCTCTGCGGCCCAGGTCTTCTCAGCCGCCTGCATGGTGAACTTCTCACCGGGGACATTGCAGATGGGGCACTTCTCGGGAGGAGTGTCACCCTCATGAACATAACCACATACGGGACATACCCATTTTGCCATATTAGTTACCTCCTGAATAATAATCTTAACAATCAAATAATAACACTTTAAGCGCAAAACTCAAGTAAATATTTCTTAAATTTTGACTTTACGCTATTGATTATAACCGATAGGAGGTATGTTGAATGTAGCATCTACTACACAATTTACATTCTTCTGATATTTTTTGAAATTTCGCTGAGCGCCTCGGCGGCCTCGGTGTCGCAGTCGGTGTTTCGGGCAAGATCCGCAAGCGACAGCATGCCCACCAGCCTTCCGTCATGGCACACGGGAAGCCGCCTTACCTGTGCGTCGGCCATAAGGCGGGCCGCTTCCCCGACATGGGCGTTGTCATTTACCGTCACGGCGCCCCGGGTCATTACGTCTCCTATCTTCGTTTCCGCCGGAGACAATCCCGTTGCGACGCAGCGCACGGTTATATCCCTGTCGGTTATCATGCCTCGCAGATTCCCCCTATCGTCGCAAACGGGTACAGCGCCTATGTTATACTGCTTCAGAAGCCTCGCGGCGGCGGTTACAGGCTCGCTCTGCCCAACCGTTACGATATGATCGCTCATAATGTCAAATACTTTCATAATATCCCTCCTGTTACAATCATTGCCGCAGGAGCTTGTTTTTATTCCGTGAGATATAATAAAAACCGCTTCGGTTGAAGCGGTTCTTATCATGCTTATTTATGAAGCATCGAGTATGCTTTTTCTCTCGCAAGAGCTCTGTGTAAGCTGAGCTCGGCGCGCTTAAGGTCAATATCCGCAGATTTTTCCTCGATACGCTTTCTTGCCCTGCTCTCGGAGGCCTGAGCCCGGGCAAGGTCGATGTTTTCGGCCTTTTCCGCCGTGCGTGCAAGGAGTATCAGCTCATTGTCCGCCATGCTCAGAACGCCGCCGCTCAATGCGGCAAAGTGTTCCTCGCCCTCAGCAACATACTTGACAACACCCTCCTTGAGAGCCGCGATCATCGGTGCGTGTCCGGCCATGATCCCCGCGTCGCCGTCGGCCACCGGGACGAGCGCGTAGCTTATCATCTCATCGCAGACGACTCCGCCTGCCGTGGCAATCTGAAAATGAATCTTATCAGCCATGGTCACAGATCCTTACGCTTAGCGAGCACTTCGTCGATGGTGCCGCACATGAGGAAGGCCTGCTCGGGCAGATCGTCGCATTCGCCGCCGAGGATGGCCTGGAAGCCGCGGATAGTATCCTCCATCCTGACATACGCGCCCTTGACGCCGGTGAAGTTCTCGGCAACGTGGAAGGGCTGGGACAGGAAGCGCTGTATCCTTCTTGCGCGGTTGACCGTCGCCTTGTCCTCAACGCTCAGCTCGTCCATGCCGAGAACTGCGATGATGTCCTGCAGCTCCTTGTACTTCTGGAGCACGGCCTGCACCGCGCGGGCGGTGTCATAATGCTCTTTGCCCAGCACATTGGGGTCGAGGATGCGGGAGGTCGATTCCAGCGGGTCCACGGCGGGATAAATACCGAGCTCCGAAATGCTTCTTGAAAGAACGGTGGTCGCGTCAAGGTGGGCAAACGCCGTCGCAGGAGCGGGGTCTGTAAGGTCGTCGGCAGGGACGTAGATCGCCTGTACTGAGGTTACTGAGCCGTTTCTTGTGGATGTGATTCGCTCCTGAAGAGCGCCCATCTCAGTTGCCAGCGTGGGCTGATAGCCGACGGCGGAGGGCATGCGTCCCAGAAGCGCCGAGACCTCGGAGCCGGCCTGGGTGAAACGGAAGATATTGTCGATGAACAGCAGAACGTCCTGACCGGATTCATCACGGAAGTTCTCCGCTATGGTCAGGCCGGACAGAGGCACGCGCAGACGCGCTCCGGGCGGCTCGTTCATCTGGCCGAAAACCAGCGCGGTCTTGTTGATAACGCCCGACTCGGTCATCTCGTGCCAGAGATCGTTGCCCTCACGGCTGCGCTCGCCGACGCCCGCGAACACGGAGTAGCCGCCGTGCTCATAGGCCACGTTGCGGATAAGCTCCATGATAAGCACGGTCTTGCCGACGCCCGCGCCGCCGAACAGGCCGATCTTGCCGCCCTTGGAGTAGGGCGCGAGCAGGTCTACGACCTTGATGCCGGTCTCCAGTATCTCCGTGGAGGGGGCGATATCCGTGAAGGCGGGAGCCTCACGGTGAATGGGCATATACTCCTGCGCGTTGACAGGCCCCTTCTCGTCGATAGGCTCGCCGACGACGTTGAACATACGGCCGAGAGTTGCCTCGCCGACGGGCATTTTCACCGGCGCGCCCGTATCGACGGCGGCGCAGCCGCGGGACATACCGTCGGTGGAGAACAGAGAGATGCAGCGGACGCTGTTCTCACCTATATGCTGCACAGCCTCCATGACGACCTTGCGGTCTTCAAGCTGCACCTCTATTGCGTTATAGATATCCGGCATCTTGCCGGAAGGAAATTGTACGTCAACGACAGGGCCTATGACCCTTCTGACGATGCCGTTTTCCATTCAATTACCTCCTATGAAGGGGTTTTAAGAGGGCTTGCCCTCAACTTACTTTTTCTTCTTTTTGAGCGCCGAGGCACCGCCCACGATCTCGGATATCTCCGTCGTGATTGCGGCCTGACGGGCGCGGTTGAGCTTGAGGTCAAGCTCGCTGATGAGGCTCTTCGTGCTGTCGGCAGCGGCGGTCATGGCCGTCATTCTGGCCGAGTGCTCGCCGCATTTGGCATCCAGCAGTACGCTCATCACCTTGTTGTTCAGATACAGCTGCATCACATTCTCAAGAACGCTGTTTGCGTCCGGAGCGAAAATGAACACCTTGCCCGTTCCCTTTTCCTCAGCCGTCGGCGCCGCCGGCAGAAGCTGCACATGGCTCGGCTCCTGACGCAGAGCGCTTATATAACGCTGATACACTAGATGTACCTCGTCATACCCGCCGCTGAGAAACAGCGATTTGAGATAATCCGCGATCTCCAGAGCTTCATCGGCACTCGGCGTGTCGCTCACCTCGGCAAAGGTCTTTATTACGTTCAGCCTGCTGTTGGCGATAACGTCCTTGCCCCAGCGCCCGCACACCACGAGCCCGTACTCCACGGGTGACGCGCTCACAAGCTCGTTGGCATAGTGCAGGATGGCGCTGTTATACGCGCCGCACAAACCGCGGTTGCCCACAAAAAGTACATAGCAGACCTTCTTTACCTGCTTATGCGGAGTTATGAATCTGTTCTCAAGGCCTGTGGAGCTGCCGAGAAGGGTGTTCATGACCTCCTGGCTTTTTTCCGCGAAGGGGCGCATAGCCTGCATGCTGCTCTGGGTCCTGCGAAGCTTGGATACAGCGACCATCTTCATGGCCTTGGTTATCTGCTGCGTGCTCTTTACGCTTTTGATGCGCGTCCTTATAGCCCGCATATTAGCCATCTGAGCCCCTCCTTTCCTCTGTCTTCATTATCAGAATGTTTTCTTGAAGCTCTCGATGCAGGCTCTGAGCTTTGACTGCTGCTCGGCGCTGAGCTTCTTGCCGCTGAGTATCTCTCCCCTCAGCTCGGGATAGCTGCGGTTTACATAATCCACAAGCTCTGCTTCGAAGCGTGCTATATCGTCCAGCTCAAGGTCATCGGTATAACCCTCGGCGGCCGAGAAAATCTCAATGACCTGATCGGCAGCGTTCATGGGGGCATACTGCTTCTGTTTAAGTATCTCGGTCATGCGGGCGCCGCGATGCAGCGTGTCGCGCGTGGACTTGTCGAGGTCGGAGCCGAACTGCGCGAAGGACGCAAGCTCGCGGTACTGGGCAAGGTCGACGCGCAGACGTCCCGCGACCTGCTTCATCGCGCCTATCTGCGCGGCGCCGCCCACTCGGGACACGCTCAGGCCCACGTTGATGGCCGGGCGCACACCGGAGTGGAACAGATCGCTTTCGAGGAATATCTGACCGTCGGTGATGGAAATAACATTGGTAGGGATGTACGCCGAGATATCGCCTGCCTGCGTCTCGATGATGGGCAGGGCGGTCATGCTGCCGCCGCCGGCTTCATCGCTGAGGCGTGCGGCGCGCTCAAGAAGCCTGGAGTGCAGATAGAATACGTCGCCGGGGTATGCTTCGCGTCCGGGCGGTCTCTGGAGCAGCAGGGAAAGCTCGCGGTAAGCGGCGGCCTGCTTGCTGAGGTCGTCGTATATTATCAGGACGTCCTTGCCCTTGTACATGAAGTATTCGCCCATGGCCGCGCCCGCATAGGGTGCGATATAGAGCATCGGCGCGGGCGAGGATGCGCTTGCCGCAACTACGATGGTATAGTCCATTGCGCCGAAGCTGCGCAGCTTTTCAACGACTCCCGCGATGGTGGACTCCTTCTGACCTATAGCAACATAGATGCATATGACGTCCTGATCCTTCTGGTTTATTATTGCATCCAGCGCGATGGCGGTCTTGCCGGTCTGGCGGTCGCCGATAATAAGCTCGCGCTGGCCGCGGCCGATGGGCACGAGCGCGTCGATCGCCTTGAGGCCCGTCTGCATGGGAACGGACACGGGCTTTCTGGACAGCACGCTGGGTGCGGGGCTTTCAACGGGTCTGAACCCTTCGTTTTTAATGGGACCCTTGCCGTCGATGGGATTGCCCATTGCATCGACAACACGCCCTATCATACTCTCGCCAACCGGGACTTCGATTATACGTCCGGTACGGCGGACACTGTCGCCCTCCTGAAGGTGGCCGAAGGGCCCGAGCAGAACGACGCCCACGTTATCCTTTTCAAGGTCCTGTACCATGCCCTTGAGTCCGCCCTTGAACTCGAGCATCTCACCCGCCATAACGTCGGCAAGGCCGGATACGCGGCATATACCGTCACCAAGAGTAATCACCTCACCGGTCTGGAATACGTCGATGTCGCCGTTGACCTGCTCAAGCTGATTCTTGATGCCTTCGGCAATTGACCGCATCTCCTTATCGCTCTGACGGGTGTTGCTCTCAACGTCCAGGCTGAGCCTGTCAAGAGTATGCGACAGGGTACCGTCATAGACCGTATCGCCGACCTGCATACGCACGCCGCCGATGAGCTCTGGATCCACCTCATTATGGCAGGAGATGAAAGTCTCACATATTATCTGCGTGAGCTTATTCATTTCCTCCTCGCTCAGAGGTTCTGCGCTCTTTATTGAAATGTCAAGTTTCTTCAGTTCATTCATAGTCAAAATGTCACTCGGCATTGCCGATACCAGTTCTTTTATTTGTTCAATAAATTTTTCATTCAGCGCCTGCTTGGAGTTTTCAAAGCTGCCCTTGCGGAGCACCTGTCCCGTTATCTCAGCGATCCGGCGCACAGCTTCGGCTGAAACGCGGCCGCGCATTTCCTCCATGAGCTGCTCTTCGCTTTTCTCGGCGTTTGATATCAGTGTTTTTGCTTCTTCCTCGCCGGAGGCTATTATAGCCGCGCTGTTTATCTCGGCCTGCTCGGCCGCGCCCCGCATCAGCTCGGCTTTGCGTTCTTCATTGAGGGCTCTCGCCCTTTCAATGTCGTCTCCGAGCGCTTTCGCCTGAGCCTGCGCCTTTTCCGAGTCGGCGATCTCCTTGCTTATGCCGCGTCTGCGGCTGCCGAACATCTTGTCAAAAAGGTTGAGCTTCCTGCATATAAAGTACAGTGCGCCGAACAGTATGATAAAGTTAACTATTTTCCATACGAGTTCCACCTGAGAACTATCCCTCCCTTCCTGTAAGTCCTGTCAGTCTCGGGGAATTATTCCTTTGTCTCTCTGATGCAGTTCTCTATGAGAGCCGCCTCGTCGGAGACCTCTCCGCCCAGCAGTCTGCCGGACAGCAGGGCTACCAGCTCCGGCATATTTCCGTCAAGCTCCTTGACGGCATCTGCCTCCTCGGCCTTAACACGCTCGCGAACATTTTTGTGCAGTTTCTCTGCCTCCGCGTGAGCGGCGTCCAGAGTCTCGCTCTTGGCTTTTTCGGCCTCGCTGCGGGCCTCGCTTATAACGCTGCGGGCCTCGCTGCCCTTCTCCGCAAGCTCCTGAGCAAGCCGTGCCTCGTTCTCCTCAAGGGCCGCGCGGGCTTTTTTGCCCTCCTCAAGGCCGGCGTCAATCCGGGCCTTGCGCTCGTCCATCAAGGTCATAACGGGCTTAAACAGGAATTTATTCAACAGGAACATAAACAGGAAGAAGCTGATGATAGTCCATATGAACTCAGGTACGCTGATCTGAAGTCCGACTATGTCTAAAACCAATCAGTTCTCCTCCTCTCAGAAGCCGTTTCCGGCTTTTATATCTTCGCGATAAGCATAAATGCTATGACCAGGCCGTAGATCGCCAGCGCTTCCATAAAGCCCATGGCAAGGATCATAACGGACTGAAGCTGACCCTTCATCTCGGGCTGTCTGGCCATACCTTCAAGCGCCTTGGCCGCGGCAAGACCCTGGCCGATGCCGACGCCAATGGTGCTAAGGCCGATGGCCAGCGCAACGCCTATTGCGATAAGACCCTGTGCTACTGTCATTTTTGTTTTCCTCCTAAAAGTATGTATTTTCCTTTTTTATTCTTCGTCCTCCGTCGCCTCATGTATGAATACGGCAAGGAGCATCGTGAACACCATTGCCTGGATGAAGCAGAACAGAAGGCTGAGTATATGCATTACGATGGGAAGTCCAACGGGGAACAGCTCGAAAAGCGTCTCCGCCGCCAGCTCCTCGCCATAGATATTGCCGTAAAGTCGCAGTGCCATGGACAGCGGACGAATAAACTGCTCAAGAATCAAGATCGGGAACAGGAAAACCACAGGCTTGAAAAAAGTAAGCAGATACTTGCCCAGCCCGTGCTTTTTGATACCCGACGACTGTATCACCACAAATGATATTACCGACAGCGCTGCCGTGACCGTCAGCACCGAGGTCGGCACCGTGAACAGCTCGCCCGCACCGGGGATCAGTCCGCAGTAGTTGCATACGATTATAAGTATGAAAAACGTCGCCAGCAGCGGGAAATACTGCCGTGTCCTTTTCTCTCCGAGCACCCCGCCGAAGAAGTTCATCAGCGAGGAAACCGCCATCTCAGCTATGTTCTGCAGCGGCCCGGGTACGGTCTTCATATTCCGGGTCGCCAGTATGCTGACCAGCAGAATGACCGCCATTATGACCCACATAGAATAAATCGTCGAGGTCGGCTTCAGAAAGTTTTCAAAAAATTCCGCCAATACTATTCACCTCCGTTCGCGGCATCGTCACGCTGCGACTGAATTTTCTTTGTCATTTGCTTCAGGAAAAGCATCCCGCCCACCGAGAGCCCCAGCGCAACTGCAAGAAGCGTCACCGCCATAGGCAGGCTCAGGACTTTGCACATAAAGTAGGCTGCTGCAAGGGCTATTACGTCAAGCAGCAGTCTGAGCATATTTACACCCATTATACCCGCGAAGCTGTCAGTTCCCAGGTTTGCCCTGCTTATAAGCATATTGACATATGCCACGGCAAGTCCAAACACCGCTCCCCCGGCGGCAGCGAGCACATATATATACCATTCCATCGATATTCCTCGCCAAACAATTCACATTCAGAATAATTCACAACATTAATATTTAACAACAAATTAATGCCGATTGCAAGGTTTATTCAAGATTTTTATGCAAATTCACCTAATTAATAGACACGATATGGTAATTTTCCCGCATTTTTTGAATTTTGTGATTTTTGCTCACAAAAAACAGCTCCGCGGACGGAGCTGTTTTCATTAATTCACATTCAATCGAATTTCTGCTGGGCTTCGTAGTCGGTATACTGGCGGTCGAACTTTTTTTCCTCGGGCAGGAGGTCGAGTCCGATGGTACCGCCGGGGTTCATGTTGTATTTGGGGTCAAAGTAGTTCTTGAGCACCTTGAACACGCCGTATTCCTTATCCCCGATATAACCCTCGAGCCACGGCGCAAACATTTTGCCTATGCCGTGATGATGACTGATGGAGGCACCGGAGCGTTGTATCGCGTCGAGAATGGTCGTGTGATACGCCTTGAACGCCTTCTCGTCCTGCATTTTCGTGAGGAAGATAAAATAGAGGTTTGCGCCCTGCGGATAGCAGTGGCTCATGTGGGTCGTGACAACGGTATTGGGCAGGGCGTGGCAGACCTTGCGGACGTCAAGATGCACCTGCTCCATGTTCGACCAGTTGACAGTGCACTCAAGGGTATCGGTCGTGATGCCGAAGTCCATGAGTGTATCACGCAGATACGGGTCGTTGAAGCGGCCCTTTTCCCAGCTTCTGGTGACATAGCCGGTGAGGGGCAGGCCGCCGTGCTGTCTTGCGATCCTGGAGATATTTTTCGCAACGTTCTTTGAGTAGCCCTTTTCGCCGTCGGTGAAGCCGAGGAAGAGGCAGCGCTCCATGTCCTTATACCCGAGCTTGTCGAGCAGCGGGTACAGCGGCGTATCGTCAACGTTGTACAGCCGCAGCATCATGCTGGTCTCCTCCTGATCGGACAGACGGAAAACGGAGGAATAGCCGCACTCATGCTGCATCATCTCGCGGGCGGCCTTCATGGCGTCATCCCAGGTCTTGAATATGTACGAAAAGCGCTTGCGGTTTTCCGGCATCCAGCGGAAGATCTTCAGTGTTACCTCGGTGAGGACGCCGAAGGTGCCCTCGGAACCCATCATGATCTGGTTGAGATCGGGGCCGCAGGCCTCTCTGGGATAGTGGCTGGTCTGTATCGTGCCGATGGGGGTGGCGTATTTCTGGCTGAGCACGATATCGGAGATGCAGCCGTAATAGGTGCTGTTCTGTCCGGCGCCGCGGGTGACCGTCCAGCCGCCGACGGAGGAATACTCAAAGCTCTGGGGGAAATGGCCGCAGGTGTACTGCCGCTTTGCGCCGAACAGCTCGGGCGCATTCTGCAGCGTCTTTTCAAGGTCGGGACCGGACATACCTGCCTGAACGGTGATGGTCTGATCGATCTCGTTGAAGGACAGCACCTTGTTGAATCTCTTGCGCATATCAAGCGAGATGCCGCCCTTTACGGGCTCAACGCCGCGGGTGACGGAGCTGCCGCCGCCGTAGACATACAGGGGGATATCATGCTCGGTGGAATATGCAACGATCTTCTCGACCTGCTCGGTGGTGTCCGGATACAGCACAACATCGGGCACGGAGTCGATGACCTTATGGCGCAGACGCAGGATATCATACGCGGTGAAGCCGTAGGCAACGGAAAGGCGGTCGTAGTCGGAAACGGAGAAGCCCTCCTCCCCCACTATTGCCTTGAGCGCGTCAAGATGCTCCTGCGCAAGCTTCACGGGATGGTCGGACAGGTCGACGAGGTCAAAGCCGATATCGTCGGAGTATTCCTTAAAGTCGTCGTCGGTGAGCTTGAATACATCCTTCATCATCTTGTACAGCGACTCTTTGGGGAACTTGAAGAACTCCGGATCCCCCCAGCGGAAGATGGAACGGTAGCTGCCCTTTGGTGCGGGGGCGGATACCCATTTGGGTTCAAATCCTTTGTAAGGCTTATGGCTCATTAAAGCATATTCCTTTCTTTCAGGTTATTCATTGTGGCGTACAGAGGTCTGACATTCTTGTAGATCTTGCGGTAGACCTTGTTGTACATATTCATATAGATCTCATGGTTCTTGGGGTCGGGCGTGAACACGTCCTTTTCGTGAACCATGCTCTTTA